>WGCR01000171.1 GCA_015493675.1 Anaerolineae bacterium | reverse complement strand
GGCCTGGGCGCCATTCTGGCGGACGACATGGGCCTGGGGAAGTCTATTCAAACCATCGCTTTCCTTCTGCATGAGAAAGCGGAGCAAAAGATGCTGCCCGGGCCAACATTGTTGATTTGCCCCACCTCGCTGTTGGGCAACTGGCGACGGGAAATTCAGCGTTTCGGGCCCTCGTTAAGCATCTACACGCATTATGGGCCGGATCGCGCTCGCAACGGCGCCTTTGCCGAGGCAATTTCGGGCCGGGATATTATTCTCACAAGCTACGCTTTGGCCCGCCGCGATGCTGATTTTCTGCAAGAGCAAGACTGGTTTGGCCTGGTGCTGGATGAAGCCCAGATGATCAAAAACCCGGACGCATTGGTTACCCGGGCAGTCAATCAATTCCAGGCCGATTATCGTTTTGCCCTGACAGGCACTCCTATCGAAAACCGTCTTTCAGAATTGTGGTCTATTTTCAATTTCCTCAATCACGGTTATCTGGGCAGCCGCACCAAGTTTCGCAAGGAATTCGCTTTGCCCATCGAGAATTATCAGGATCAGGTGGCGCTGGCCCGCTTGCAGCGCATGGTGCGTCCTTTCATCCTGCGCCGACTCAAAACCGATCCCGCAGTGATCCAGGATTTGCCCGATCGGCTGGAGATGGATGTGTACTGCACGCTGACCGACGAACAGATCGAGCTTTATCAGAAGGTGGTGGACGAGGGACTGCCGCGCATCGCCGACGCCACCGGCGGCAGCCGTCGTATTCATGTCTTCAACTTGCTCACCAAGCTCAAGCAGATTCTCAATCATCCCGTCCAATATCACTACAAAATCGGGCCGAACAGTATTCCCAACGAGCCTCTGGCCGGGCGCAGCGGCAAGCTGGATCGTCTCACCGCCATGCTGGAAGAAGTGCTGGAAGTGGGCGATAAGGCCCTGATCTTCACCCAGTTTGCCGAAATGGGGCTCTTGCTCAGCGAGCATATCCGTGACGCCCTGGAAACACCGGTGCTCTATCTTCATGGCGGCGTGCCCGGCGGCAAGCGTCAGGAAATGGTCAACCGTTTTCAGGAAGACCCCCATGCGCCGCCTATCTTTATTCTCACACTCAAGGCCGGAGGGTTGGGATTGAACCTGACCGCGGCCAACCATGTTTTCCATTATGATCGCTGGTGGAATCCCGCTGTGGAGAAACAGGCGGCGGATCGCATCTTCCGCATTGGGCAGACCCGCAATGTGCAGATTCACAAATTCGTTACAGCAGGCACGCTGGAAGAAAGCATCCAGGAAATGCTGAATCGGAAGAAACATCTGGCCGAATCGATTATCGGCGCGGATGAGAGTTGGCTGGCCTCTCTTTCCGAGGATGAACTGGTTGATCTTGTTTCGCTGCACAAAGAAAGACTCCTCTGATCTCCGCTCCACCCCTTTTTCAAACATCGTTCCATGTCCCACACATCCTGGTCTGACGCCTGGCTCGACGCCTTGCTCTCCTTTTCGCATCCCGGCCGCATGCGCCGCGGGCGACGTTTCGCGGAAGAAGGTCTTATCAAGAAACTGGATATCAAGCCGGGAAAAATTGACGCCAAAGTGAAAGACGGGCGCAAGATGTTCGAGGTGGAAATTCACTTCCCGCCGCTGGATGACGCCAGTTGGGAGGATATCGTGGACAAGCTGGCCTCCCAGGCCATTTACAGCGCCCGGCTGCTCAGTGGTGAAATCCCGCCCGAAGTGATGGAGGTGTTTGAGGAAGCAAATGCTCCTCTGTTCCCTTCCGCCGACAGATTAGAAGCCAGTTGCACCTGCCCCGACTGGGAAGTTCCTTGTAAACACATCGCCGGCGTCTACTACTATCTGGCCGATCAATTTGAAAAAAATCCCTTTTTACTCTTTTATTTCCGGGGGCGTTCCAAAGATGACTTAATGGACGCTCTGCGCCACCATCGAACCGCCGACCATCCCGAAATACAGGACGAAACCGTCTCACTCTTTAGCGATCCTCCCCTGGAGCAGCAACTGCATCATTTTTGGGAGATCGGACCGGAATTGCGTGGCGTCACCTTCAATATCGCCAAACCCACTCCTCCGCTTCCTCAATTCAAACGTCTGGGGAAGCCCCCATTTACCGATATGGACCTCTACTCACTGTTGGAACCCGTTTACAATACAGTCACAGAAAAAACCATCACTTGGGCTTACAAGAAACCGGAAGAATATCATGACTGAAAGCGCCATCAAAGCCATTCAGGATGAACTTTTCAAACACTTCACCCGCTTCGATGTCAGTGCGCTGCGTTCGTTATTGAAATTGGTGGGGCGCCAAAACCCCGGCGAAGTGCGCCGTGACGAAGCGATCTTTTATCTGATTCAGAGGCTGCAAAGTAAAGCTGCTTTGCGCGAGTTATGGGACAAACTTTCGCCCATTACTCAAAAAGCACTCAGCGTCACCGTGCATTCGACCGACGGCGTTTACAGGCCCGATCTGGTGCGTCTGCGTTACGGACAGGCTCCCTCTCCGCCACAGCGCTATTGGAGCGGCTATATTCCCACCGAGCTGGATCTTTTCCTGGGCGAAGATCAGAAAATTCTGCCCGAGCTGTATCCTTTGCTGCGGGTAGTGGCTCCCAAGCCCGAAAAATGGGAAATGCCTGTTCATCCCGAACCGCCGCCTCGCTATGAATCCATTGGCTTCGAGCGCAGTCCCGGGCCGGAAGTGGGCCTGCAAGACCTGACCATGGTTCTGGCGCTGGTGGGACAGGAAAAGATTTTGGTCAATGACCGCATGTTGCCCACCCATGAAAGCATTCAGATAGTGCTTGATAATCTGGCCGACGGGGATTTTCTCAAGGCCGACAGCATCAAAGACCTTTATGACACCATCAAGCCCGTAGGATTGATTCGCTTTGCATTGGGCAGCGGCCTGGTTAAATTGGGACCCCGCACCGGTTACAATACTATTCTCAATCTCGCACCGATTGGCTGGGAATGGCTGATCGGTCCCAGCTCCGATTTGCTGCTCGATGCCCTGGAAAGCTGGGTCAAAAGCGATTTTTACGATGAAATCGACAGGATCGACCATCTGCGCAATGCGTCCAAGCCCAGCGACGCCCGCACCCCGCCCAAAGATCGCCGTGATAGCATCATCGAAACCCTGTCGTGGAGCCCTCAAAACGCCTGGCTCAGCGTCGACGACTTCTTTACCGCCCTCAAACTCTGGCAGCATGATTTCGAGGTGGACCCCGAACTGGATGCCATCGATGACATGAACGGGCGCAAAATGAGCATCAAGGAACTCAAAGACCCCTGGCGGGCGGTGCAGGGCGCTTACACCATGGTGGTGCTTTTCGAGATTCTGGGCAGTCTGGGGGCATTGGAACTGGCTTACACCGAGCCGCAGCACGCCCCGCCCTTCCTGGAAGCCCCCACCGAGAGCTGGCAGCGCCCGGCCCAGCCCTACTCGCGCTACGACGGCCTCACCTATTTCCGCATCAACGATCTGGGGGCGTATCTCTTCGGACACAGTCGTCGCTACACCATTCCCCGGGTTTGCACCGAGCGTTTCTTCATCATCGACGAGACATACACCTTCCGCTCGGTGCGCAAGCAGCTTCTCCCCTATCAACGGCAGATACTGCCATTGCTGGGCGCCGAAGGCGAAGATGGCGCATTCCATCTCGACAAAGCTGCGTTGCTCCAGGCCCAACAGACGGAAAATACACTGAAAGAGCGCAAAGAATTGCTTCTTGCCCGCCATGATGGCCCCCTTTCACCTGCCGTCGAAGATTGGCTTGATCAAACGGAGAGCGACAGCACCGCCTTACGCAAAGG
>WGCR01000170.1 GCA_015493675.1 Anaerolineae bacterium | reverse complement strand
GAGATATCTATGACAGCTATCAAATCCGAAATTCGACGCGGAGCCTATTACGACTCCGTCATCTTGATGCAATTGCAACGGGAATTGGCCGCGCTGCCCGGCGTGTTGGACGCGGGCGTGGTCATGGGAACAGACGCCAACAAGGATATTTTGATTCAAAGCGATTTGCTCACGCCTGAAGCCAGGGCCGCGGCCGCGGACGATCTGATCATCGTGGTCAAGGCCGAGGATGAAGCCGCCGCTGCGAACGCTGTGGCCAAGGTGGACGAATTGCTGAGCCAGCGCCAGACCAGCTCCACGCAGGAGGGCTATCGGCCCAAATCGCTGCTTTCGGCCGCGCAGATGCTGCCCGACGCCCACTGGGTGCTGATCTCGGTGGCGGGGCAGTATGCCGCGGGCGTAGCCCGAGAGGGGCTGGACCTGGGCAAGCACATCTTCCTCTTCAGCGATAACGTCTCGCTGGAAGATGAGGTTGCGTTGAAGAAAAAGGCCCGGGACAAGGGGCTGCTGGTCATGGGCCCGGACTGCGGCACAGCCATCGTCAATGGCGTGGGCCTGGGCTTCGCCAATCGGGTGCGCAAGGGGCCCATCGGCGTGGTTGCGGCCTCAGGCACGGGGTTGCAGCAGGTCACGGCCCGCATCCACCAACTGGACTCGGGCGTCAGTCATGGCCTGGGCACCGGCGGTCGGGATTTGAAGGAGGCCGTCGGGGCTATCACCGCCCTGCAGGGGCTGGACATTTTCAAGCGCGATCCTGAAACGAAGGTCATCGTGCTCATCTCCAAGCCCCCGGCCGAAAGCGTAGCCCGAGAGCTGCTGCGCGCGGCCAAGGCCGCGGGCAAGCCGGTGGTGGTCAACTTCATCGGCTTCGAGCCCGATAAAATGGTGGACGGCAACATCCATTTCGCCCGCACCCTGGACGCTGCCGCGGAATTGGCGGTTTCGCTGCTGGACGAGGCACAGGAGGCAGGCGGATTGCGCATCCGCCCGGAAAGCGAAAGCTCCCAGCCGGATGCGTCATCCGGCGGCGGCCAGAAATATCTGCGCGGGCTATTCTCGGGCGGCACCCTGGCCTATGAGGCGCTCTTCATCCTACGGGACATGCTGCCCAATCTCTACGCCAATCTGCACATGCCCGGCGTCAAGGACCTGGCGAACCCCATGCAAAGCCAGGCCAACGCCATCGTAGACCTGGGCGAGGATGAATTCACCGTGGGGCGTCTGCATCCAATGATCGACAACGACCTGCGCATCCGTCGCTTGCACCAGGAGGCCGACGACCCCGAAACTGCGCTCATCCTGCTGGATGTGGTGCTGGGTTACGGCTCCCATCCCGACCCGGCCAGCGAGCTGGCTCCGGCCATCGAGGAAGCCCGGGCCCGGGCCGAGGCTGCGGGCCGCCATCTGGAATTCGTGGCCATCGTGGTGGGCACCGATGAAGACCCGCAGGACATGGCCGCACAGATTCAGCGCCTGGAGGCCGCGGGCGTGCGCGTCTTCACCAACAACGAAGAAGGCGTTCGCTACGTGGGCCAGCGCTTGCAGCCGCTGAACCCCCTGACCGAAGGTCAGCCCGTGGCCCTGGAGACCCTGACTGGGCCGCTGGCCGCCATCAACGTGGGCCTGGAAAGCTTCGCCGACAGCCTGAAAGACCAGGGTGCGGAAGTCGTGTGGGTGGATTGGCGTCCTCCCGCCGGCGGCAATGAGAAGCTGGCCGCACTCCTGGCCCGGATGAGGGGATAATGATTAAAGATTGATGATCAAAGATTAAAGCAAAGGGCGTCTCGGGCGCTCCGGGCGTCTATCTTTGATCATCAATCCATTGATTTTCGTTCCCTTTTTACGACGATCCTTGAAATTCTAGCGCATAAGTTTCGATTTTCAAGGTAAATTGACTTCCTCTGACTAACATCATCGGCCTGAGACCCAAAAACGATGAAATTATACGGCATTACTCCAGAAGAAGGCTTCAAAGAATACATCGAGACAAACTTCCAGAACGAATACAGCGAAGCTATTCTGGAGGATTGGCTCGAAAAAAATCCGCATGGCATCATTGAAGACGGAAGCCTTCTGATCATTGGCCGTCAGGTAGTAACAAACCTCGGGGGATTCATTGATTTATTGGCGCTTGATAAACAAGGGAACCTTGCTGTAATTGAATTGAAACGAGGTCGGACTCCTCGTGATACGATTACCCAGGCGTTGGAGTATGCGTCTTTTGGTGAAGAGCTGGATTACGAACAGTTGGAGGGTATTTTTCGGACATACATCAATGACGAATCTGCAAGTCTTGTCCAGTACCACAAAGAGTACTTCCAATTGGATGTTAATGAGGCAGTTGGTTTTAATAAAGATCAGAGAATGATCATTGTAGGGCAAAAGATAACTCCAGAAATTCGGCAGACAGCTACTTTTTTGCGTCGGAAAAACGTCCGAGTAACTTGCGTCGAGTTCACTTTTTTTGAAACAGAAGAAAAACTTCGACTATTGTCCAGCGAAATCGTCGTGGGAAAGGAGCCTGGAAAGCCTTCACGAATCATGTCAAGTTCTCAGAAGTTGGTTTCAGAAGAACAATTTATGGACTCGTTAGATGAATACGGGAAGCCGGTGTTTGGGGCTCTACTGCAATTCGCAAAATCCAATGACCTTCCTATTCATTGGGGGACAAAAGGATTCTCTCTGAATGTTGATTTTGACGGCGTCCATGTTGCGGTCTGTTTCGGCTATCCCCCGCACAGTGTTTTCAAACAATCGATCTACACTGCACTGTTGGGACGAGGAGGACTTCTGTCAAAAATAAATGCACCAGATACTGTTCCTCACGACATACTGTCTGATGCAAAGAAAACAGGTCTTTTTCAACCAGCAGGTAACGAATTGAAATGCCTTATCAACCGTCCTTTTTCAGAGGATGAGATCGGAAAAATTGTTTCCTGGTGTAAAAATTCAGTCGATGTCATCAGATCTTATGGATTGAGAGAATAGGTTGGCCTGTATCAAAACATCCAAAATGGTTCTTCATCAGAATCATATTCACTACCCCTGAAAACTGAACACTGAATACTTCTCACCCGAAGCGACATTCTCTACCCCACAGCTCATCACAACAGAAATTTCCTACAACCCAATCACTAATTCATTTACTCTGGAGGCAAAATCATGGACATCAACAAAGCCAATGCCGAAGCAGTCGGTCGCATGATGGAGGCCCGCCCTGTGCTGGTAGGCATGGGCAAGGCCATCGACGTCATTCCCGGCATGACGGAGAATCTGTACCTGCACGCGGGCCCGCCCATCGACTGGGATCGGGCGTCCGGGCCCATGAAGGGCGCGATCACCGGCGCCCTGATCTTCGAAGGCCGGGCCAAGAACGAAGCCGAGGCCGAGGCCCTGGTCAAATCGGGCGAGATCAAGCTGGAGCCCTGCCACGAGCATCAGGCCGTGGGCCCCATGGCGGGCCTGACCTCGCCCAACATGGAGGTCTATATCCTCGAGAACAAGACTCACGGCAACCTTTCTTTCAGCAACATGAACGAGGGCTACGGCAAGGTGCTGCGCTATGGCGCTTATGACCAGGAGGTGATGGATCGCCTGAACTGGATGCACGAGGTCATGGCCCCGGTGCTGAAGGAGGCCATCGATCTGGTGGGTGGCGTGGATATCAAGGCGCTGCTGGCCGAGGCCCTGCACATGGGCGATGAAGGCCACAATCGCAATAAAGCGGGATCGATTCTCTTCCTGAAAGCGCTGGCGCCCGGCATCGCCAAAGCTGCGCCCAACTCCGACGTGGCTGCGGACATCCTCAAGGCCATCGGCGACAACGCCCTGGCCGTGCTGAATCCGGTAATGGCCGCGTGCAAGGGCATGGCCGACGCCGGGCATGGCGTGGAAGGCAGCACCGTGGTCACGGCCATGGCCCGCAACGGCACCGATTTCGGCATTCGCGTCAGCGGCCTGGGCGACCAGTGGTTCACCGGGCCCGTGGGCCTGCCCAAGGGCCTCTACTTCCCCGGCTATACCGCGGAAGATGGCAGCGGCGACATCGGCGATAGCACTATCACCGAGACCGCGGGCATCGGCGGTTTTGCCATGGCCGCCGCGCCCGCTATCGTCACCTTCGTCAGCGGCACGCCCCAGGACGCGATCAACGCCACCATGGAGATGTACGAAATCACTACCACCGAGCACAAATACTTCAACATCCCCGCCCTGGGCTTCCGCGGCACGCCCACCGGCATCGACATCCGCAAGGTGGTGGAGACCGGCATCACCCCGCGTGTCAACACCGGCATCGCCCACAAGAATGCGGGCGTGGGCCAGATCGGCGCGGGCCTGGTGCGCCCGCCGATGAGCATGTTCGAGGAAGCATTGGTCGCATTTGCAGAAAAATATGGCTTCTAGCAGACGATGGACGATGGACGGGAGACGATAGAGGACTTGACAACTACGATTTCTCGTCGTAATTTCCGTTTATCATCCATTGCCATTGCCAATGGATCTGTGATTATCGTATCCAGTTAAGGCAAAGAAAAGATGGCTTTCAAATTCGAGAAGTTAGAAATCTGGCAACAGTCTCTAGATTATTTGACGCTGATTTACCAGATATCCGACAAGCTGCCTGCGCAAGAGCGTTATAATCTCAGATCACAAATGACCCGAGCTGCTACTTCTGTCAATCTGAACATCGCAGAAGGCTCGACAGGACAGACAGATGCTGAACAAGCCCGATTTCTGGGCTTGGCGCTGCGTTCGCTATTTGAAACAGTGGCCTGTCTCCACATTATTCATCGACTCAATTATCTGGAAGACCCGGAGGCGTTGAGAAATGCTTATCTGGAAGCTGAAGTTCTCGCTCGGAGAATAACAGCGATGCGAAAACATCTCGTCCCGAACCAAACTTGGTTAAGAGAACCAGACGCAATCTACTCAACGCCCCAAGAGGACGTAACGCCTTTCGATTAGTCTTCGTCCTCCGTCCATCGTCTATCGTCTCCCTACAAGGAGTGTTTACTATGAATCGCGAACAACTTATTTCCACCATCGCCTCCGCCAAGGTTTACGACCTGGCGCAGGATTTGAGCATCTTCACCCCGCCCTTCCCTGGCGACAAGCCCCTGGAGATCACCTTCTTCAAGCGGGTGACGGGCGCATATCACGGCGGACCAGGCGCGAACGGCCAGTTCATCAAATGGAGCAACACCACCGGCACGCATCTGGTGGGCGAACGCGCCTACCACTCGGGTGGCCGGGCCCTGGCTGACATCCCCCTGAAAGACCTGATGGGCCGCGGCGTGGTGGCCGATATCTCCCACCTCGTCTCCGATTACAGCGTGTACACGCCCGAGATGATCGAGAGCGTCGTCGATGTGAAGAAAGGGGACATCCTCATCATCAACACCGGCTACCACCGCTACTCCTGGGATCAACCCGATATTATGAATCCCCACGCCCAGGGCGGCGTGGAGAGCAAGGAGTTCGGCTTCCTGGTGCGGCATCCGGGCCCGAGTCTCTCCTTCTATAAATGGATCATCGAGAAGGAATTGAAGATCGTGGGCGTGGATTGCGGCCTGCTGGAACATCCCATGAACACCCTCATCCGCACCATGCACCCCACCGAGTTCGCCAAGGCCGAAGCGAAGCTTAAGGCCGAGCATGGCAAGACGTGGGATGAGATGTTCCCGCCCGAGGAGTACTACAAACTGCTGCACATCGCCGTGCCCAAGGCCCACATCCTCTTCGCCGAAAGCATCGTGGGGCAGATCGACGAGCTGCTGAACCAGCGGGCCTGGTTTATGATGTTCCCCCTGCCCTTCATGGAGGTGGAAAGCTCCTGGATGCGGCCCGTGGCCTATCGTCCGCCCGAGGGCATGGACGAAGAGGAATTCTTCGACCTGATGGACAACGCCGAGGTGCTGGATTTCACCCTGCCTTTCAGCGTGCAGACCCCGCAATGGGCCAATTACGAGCCCCTGGTGGTCAAATATCTGAAACGCGTGGGCGGACAGGCCTTTGGCAAGGGCCGCAACACCGCGCTCTGCACCGCCAGCTTCCATCTGGCCACGCACATGGATGGCGAGATTCACTTCTGGTCCCGGGGCCGCACCATCGGCCAAGTGCCGCTGGAACACTGGATCGGGCCGGGCGCCATCGCCGACATCTCCGACATGGTCTCCGACCTGGATGTGTACACGCCCGAGATGATCGAGAGCGTGGTGGATGTGCGGGAAGGCGACATCCTCCTGATCAAGACCGGCTTCCACGTCTACGGCTGGAACAGCCCCGACTCCGACGAGTTCCGTTACATGATTCGCCATCCGGGCCCCTCACCCGATTTCTCCGATTGGGCCGTGGCCAAGAAAATCAAATGGCTGGGCATCGACGCGGTCAGCCAGGATCATCCCATGAACACCATCCAGCGCATCTGGCACCCCAAGAGCTTCGAAGAGGCCAACGCCAAGCTCAAGGCCAAATTCGGCAAAGACTGGGATGAGATGTTCCCCCTGGATCATTACTACCAGGACACTCACCTCAACCTCTTCCCCAAAGGCATTGTCCATGCCGAAAACCTGGGCGCGGACATCCACGACACCCCCAGCGGTCGCTACTACATCGGCGTCTACCTGCCCAAGGGCATGGAAACAGCATCCATGTGGGGAAGGTTTATCGCCATCAAGGAAAAATGACGATAGGCAATGGACGATAGACGGAGACTGAGGCTCTTTTTCGTCGGTCGTCTATCGTCCATTGTCGAAATTCTCGCAAGAAATTCTGTTTTCAATACATTTCGACTATCGAGGGTATCCTATGAAACCACCTCCCTTCAAATATCACGCTCCGGCGACGCTGCCGGAGGCGCTGGACCTGATGAGCCAGCACGGGTATGGGGCCAAAGTGCTGGCGGGGGGGCAAAGCCTGGTTCCCACCATGAACTTCAGGCTGGCCAACCCCAGCGTCCTCATCGATCTCAACCGCATTCCCGACCTGGGATTTATCAACTCATGGCAAAACGGTCTCAGCATCGGGGCCATGACCCGGCACGTGCAGGTGGAAAAAAGCCCCAAGGTGCTGGATAAAACGCCTCTGCTCCACGCCACCATGCCCCGCATCGCCCATCCCCAGATTCGCAACCGCGGCACCATTGGCGGCAGCCTGGCTCATGCGGACCCGGCCGCGGAGCTGCCGGCGCTGCTGCGGGCCGTTCGGGGTCAGGTCAAGGCCCAGAGCGTACGCGGCGAGCGCTGGATCGACGCCGATGATTTCTTCGTCGATTTCTTCACCACCGCCCTCGAACCCGACGAGATTTTGACCGAGGTGCGGCTGCCGGGCCTGGCCCCGCGTAGCGGCTGGGCCATGGACGAAGTTTCCCGTCGCCATGGCGATTTTGCGCTGGTGGGGGTGACCACCGTCGTGCGAGTGAACGCCAGCGG
>WGCR01000169.1 GCA_015493675.1 Anaerolineae bacterium | reverse complement strand
GGATACGCCCACACCAACTGTCACACCGACGCCGACGCTGACGCCCACCGCCACCGACACGCCCACCATCACCCCCACGCCCACCGATACGCCTACGCCGACAGACACCCCCACGGCCACGCTGACGCCGACGCCCACCGATACCCCCACGCCCACGGCCACGCCCGACACGTTCACCACCATCCTGCGCCCGGGCCAGGACAACTACCAGGGCGTCACCGATACATTCATGGCCGCCCGCGATCCCCAGGTCAACTACGGCGCCGCTCCGCTGCTGGTCGTCAGCGACAAACCAGATGATCGCAACCGCATCCTTCTTTTCTTCGATCTTGCGCCTCTGGGCAATCTCGATCTACGTCAGGCCGAGCTGCGGCTTTATCCCACCTATCTTACCATTGCCCCCCAGGGCACAGCGCTCATCAACCGCATGAATCGCCCCTGGAGCGAGGAAGAGGCCAGTTGGGCGCAGGCGCTGTCCAATCAGGCATGGAATCAGCCCGGCGCGGGCGACTATGACAGCGATTTCGAGGCCCAGGCCACCGACGTGATCACCGTCAACTCCGATCCCGCTCTGGTCTTCGACGTCACTGCCGATGTGCAGGCCTGGCTGAATGGCTCTCCCAACTACGGATGGATCATCCGGATCAGCGGCAGCGATCTGGTGATGTCGCTGGCCAGCAGTGAATACGAGCAGCTCAACATGCGCCCGGAGCTGGCGTTGACCGTGGGGAACAATTCGGAACTGGCCACGCCCACTCCCACGCCCACACCGCTGGCCACGCCCACACCCGGTAGCGTCACAGGCTCGACCACCTTCGTCTTGCCCCTCCACAGCGGGTGGAATGCCTTTTCCGTCCCCCTCCATCCCTTCACGCCCACGCTGCCCGACGCACTCGGCAGCATCGCCGGAAAATTCAGCCAGGTAAGCTGGTACGACAACAGCGTCACGCCTCCTGTCTGGCGCAAATACGATCCCGCCAGCGCCAATAATGATCTCATCGCCATCGATAATCAGATCAGCGTATGGGTGCTAATGAGCACAGGAGGCGCACTGGAAATCCCCGGCGATCGTCCTGCGTCCACTACCATCCATCTGCACCCGGGCTGGAATCAAATCGGCTTTCCCTCTATGGCCGCGCAGCCGGCGTCTGCAACCCTGGCCGCCATCATGGGCGATTTTGACCGGGTCCGGGTGTGGGATAACACGCAGTTGAAATGGAAAACCTGGCATCCCGACGCCGCAGACAACGAATTCGACACGTTCCAGCCAGGAGACAGTATCTGGATTCACGCCATCCGTGAGACGGACCTGACCATCGTCAACAGTGAATGAGGGCGTGGCCTGGCGACGAGCAGCCCCGCGCGGATACCGACAAAGATGACGATGGACGATAGACCATGAGTGATATTCGACGATGGACGAAGTCCATCATCCATGGTTTATCGTCTATTCTCGAAGCGGATTTACTTCTCCGGCATCACAAACTTATACCCCACGCCGCGCTCGGTGAGAATGTATTGCGGATTGCTGGTGTCTTTCTCGATCTTGCTGCGCAGGTAGGCGATATAAAGCCGCAGCAATTGTACATCATCCTGATATTCAAAGCCCCATACTTTTTGCAAAAGCAGCTCTGCCGGCATCACCCAATTGGCGTTTTTCACCAGATGGTAGAGAAGACGCCATTCGGTGGGGCGCAAGCTGACGCGTTTGCCATCCACGATCACCTCACGGCTGGCAAAATCGATTTTCAGACGATCGTCCACTTCCAGAATCTGGGAATCGGTGGATGACGGCCCCGAAGCTCGCCGCAGCACGGCCTTCACCCGATCCACCAACTCCTGCGGGCTGAAGGGCTTGGTGAGATAATCGTCAGCGCCGCTGGAGAAAGCCAGGTGCTTGTCCTCATCCTCGTTTTTGACAGTCAGCATGATCACCGGCACGTCCGAAATCTCGCGAATTTGCGATAATGCCTCAAATCCATCCATCTCTGGCATCATTACATCCATAATCACCAGATCAGGAAGCTGCGTGCGCACTTTCTCTACGGCTTCCATGCCGTTATGAGCAACAATGATGCGAAATCCTTCCAATTCCAGATTGTATTGCACAAATCGAATCATTCGCGGCTCATCATCAACCACTAAAATCAATTTACCAGCAAAGGGATTATTTTGACTCATGGCGCTCTCGGGGAGTGTAAGAGAAGTCTCAGATTGAAATCGACTTGATTGTATCCCAGCTTTTTTATCCTGGCAACCATGACTTTCCTGAAAAAGGCGCTGAAGGGACTGGGGAGACGAGGTCAGATCATCTCGAAATAATCGGCAGGGCAACGCCCCAGCGGCTGACGTCCAGCAAATAGACATCGCGATCGGCGTCGGCGCTGGTGCCGCGACGGGCGGTGTAGCCTGTCAGAAATCGACTCTGTCCCGACCACAGGCGAATGCGGGGCGCCAGCGTTTGAAAGCTCAGTTCGGGCAACGCCTGGACAGATCGGCTGACATGTTTTTCGACGCGGGGATCGGGCGTTAGCCACACCAGAGCAGGGCGGCTCCAGCTTCCCACCATATCAGCATAGGAAAACGCGACAGCCACTTCTCCTGTATGGGCGTCCACGTCCACCTGCGGAGCATTTTCCATGGCCAGCACATCCGCCGCCACATCAAAAGCCTGGCCGATGATCGGTTTATCGGAATAATTTGCGGCGTCAACCCAAACGCCGCGTATATCATGATTGAAGGGAATACTCACTTGCCACAGCGTGATAAAAGCGTGGGCGGAGGATGAATAAGCAAGGGTGGGGGCGTTCTCCCGGTCGGCGGAATCAGCCAGCGCAAGATGGGCGCCCAGCAACTCTTCACCGTTTTGCATCCGTCCCCGCACCCGCTGCGCCCGCACATCATCGTCGTCTGGACTGAACGCATAGGTATAGGCCACCATAAAATAGCTCTCTGCACTGGCGGCAGCCACCACGGGATGTGTTTCGGCATAAGCGTCTGCGGCGATAATAAACTCGTCACCGAGAAAATCGCCATCCTGATCGCCCTGCCCGCGGCGGGCTATGCGCCGTCCCCACACATCGCCATCCATGCTGTAAACGGCAAGATATTGGCCGGTGGCCGCAAGAAACGCAACGTCCGGCATGTTTTCATTGCCCGTGGTGACGCCAACGGATAAAGCAGGACCGATTACATCCGCTGGAGCGGCGGCGGAGCCGGCCACTCGCTGCGCCCGCACATCGCTATCTTCGGCGTTGTAAACATACTCGTAGACGACCAGGAATTCATCATCGGTCGGGTTATAGGCAACGGCCGCGGCCCGCTCCAATTTGGCGCTATCGGCGACGGCAAAGGCATCGCCCAACCATCGAAAATCGGGCTGCAAAACAGCGCGTCGAGCCCAGATATCAAAATTGCCGCCGCCAGCGTCCACCTGCCAGACTGCCAGATATTCGCCAGTGGCATTGACGCCCAGCGCATCCAGCGACGCCTTGGCGGGCGAGATGTCCACAGGAATCTCGCGGGCGAAAAAGGGTGATTGCGCCCAAGCTGGCGCGCTCAAGAGTGTCAGCGCAAGCAAAAACAGCGCCAGAAACGCCAGGTGAAATAAAGAAAAACGGGTCATAACGTCATCGTCTCCTTTGACAGCAGGTCTTTCTGCATTTATCCTATTTGTGATGTCATGCAATGTGTGATGGCAAATACGCAGCACTTCTACACTATAAGACGATCTTTCCTGCTGAAACCGTTCGGCCATTCCATTATCCTATGAAACCTCTGATTCTCGTCACCAATGACGATGGCATTCATTCGCCCGGCCTGCATGCAGCCATCGAAGCCCTGGCTGATCTGGGCGAGCTGCTGATTATCGCCCCCACTCGACAGCAAACGGGCATGTCGCGCAGCATCCCGCCCACCTTTGACGGGCGCATCCACGCCATCAAGCTCACACACCAGGGCCATCTTTATCACGCCTACCACATGGATGGCTCGCCCGCCCAATGCGTGCTTTATGGCGTGCTGGACTGCGCCGCCCGCACACCTGATCTCGTGGTCAGCGGCATCAATTACGGCGAAAACCTGGGCAACAGCACCCTGGTGTCGGGAACGGTGGGCGCCGCATTACAAGGGGGCGATATGGGTATTTCTTCGCTGGCGATTTCACTGGAAACCAAAAAGGAGTATCATTATAACCATGGCGTCGACGTGGATTGGGTGGCTGCCAGCTATTGGCTGCGCTTTTTCGCCCGACGCACGTTGGCCTCTCAACCCTGGCCACAGGATGTGGCGGTGCTGAAAATTGACATTCCGGCCACGGCCACAGCAGAGACGGCCTGGCGGCTCACCAGCCAAAGCCGCCAACCTTATTATATCTCGCTTCCCACCAACCGTCGTCGCTCCGATGAAGCGTCAGTGATGGACTATGAGACGAGGGTGGATATCAGCCAGGTGGAGCCAGATTCCGATGTTTACGCCTTTGCCATCGATCGCATCATCTCTGTAACGCCCCTCAGCGTCAACCTTACTGCGCGCATTTCATTTCCGGATTTTGAAAAACGTCTGCGCGAGGTCGGCATTGCTGCGCCCGCGTCAGCCTGACCGAGCAGCCAACGCTCATCATGTCTTTCACCAGTCAGGAACTTATCCAGGCAGACGAAAAAGCTATCATTCGCAGTCGAGTCAAGATTTATGTGCTCGTGCGGCTGGTGGTGGATGCAGCTTTGCTCGCGCTCATTTTGTTGCAATCCATCGCCACCACCCGCGAACTGGCCATCTCGGCGGTGCTGACAGCGGACATAGCGGGCCTGCTCCTCTATTGGTTGACTGTAAGACGCTGGCCCGCCGCCAGCACCTATCTGCAATTGATTTTTTCGGCTGTTCTGCTGATTGCATTCGATTTTGCCTGGGGCTCCATCACCTTCATCCCCTGGTTTCTGACGATCCCTCTCAGCATTGCCGGCGGGCTTATCGTCACGCGGGCGGGGTTCAACGGTCTGGTCACACTCAGCATTTTTGCCATCTTCGGCGTTTATCTGGGGCTCATCCTCACAGGGCGAGTTCCTCTGGCTCAGGATATCCCGCACAATCTGCTTCTGACTATGACGGCATCGCTGGCGGTGGTGCTGCTCATCATCAATGCGCTCATCGAATCTTTGGTGGTCTATCTTTATCAAACCGAAGAATCTCTCCTGCAAACACGCGCCCAACTCCTCTACACCTTACAGGAACTGGAGCAAAATCGAAATCTTCTTCATCAAGTTCAGAACCAAACCCGCCGCACAGAACGCCTGAGCACGGTGGGACAAATCGCAGAGCAACTCAGCAAATCACTACGCGGGCCTCTGGAAGAAATCGAAAAAATCCTGAGCACGCCAGATGAAATCCTGCAAAATCCTCAAACCATCAAACAATTGCACAGTCAGGTGCAGGCGGCGTTGCGTATGACCGAAGGGCTCAAGGACTACGCCCGCCTCAATGAGCTGCACATCAAAACCGTTAATCTGGATGACATATTGGCGCAGGAACTGGCTCATATCCGCATTCCCGAAAACATCAAACTCTCCATTCAACAGCCACCTGTCTTTCCGCCTATCCAGGCAGATCCCGACAAAGTAAGACTGGTCATTCATCATTTGTTGCACAATGCGCTGCAAGCCGTTCGGGATGGCGGTGAGATCAACATCAAATTGATGCAGCGTCCCGATGGCGTCGCCCTCTCCGTCAGTGACACAGGGGCGGGCGTTTCGCCGGAGGAGGTTCAATTTATCTTCGAGCCCCTTTACACCACCCAAACGCAAAGCTTCGGACTGGGACTCGCCATTGCCCAGCGAGTGGTGGAAATGCACGGCGGTTATATCGAGGTGGAAAGCGAGCCAGGCAAGGGCGCGACTTTCACCATTTTTCTGCCCCGCGTGCCTGAAACGTCATCGGAAACCGCCGAACTTATTGCCGCTGAATGAAAAAACATTCATCTTATTTGGGAAGGATCAGCTGATCATGCTATAATCGCCGCGCGTTACTTGTCGAAATTGTTTGGGAATCGCCACCCATCACTCGCCCCTCTCGACAAACTTCTCGCAAATTTACTATGCAAAAAAATCCTTCATCAGTCGACAGCAAGGCAGAGACGTCCCCGATGTCGCAGCTTCATCTTCTGTGGGGTCGGCTTCAAACAGAATTAACAGACTTCGATTTGAAGTCCATCTCGCCCCTGCGACTGGCATCGCACATCGTCCTGGTTCTTGTTATCATCGGTGTATTGGCGCTGACGCAAATACAACCGCCAGATTGGCAGATGGCCAACAAAACAATACTGCCCGACGCGGCTCCCACGCCCACATCCGAAGTCGTCGCGCGCGTGGCCGCCTACGGCGGCTCATCGGTGAAAGCCAGCGGGCCATTGATGCGTTCGGCTGTCCCTTTCACCACCATCCCCAATCGTCCCCGCACAGATATCCTTACCTATGAAGTGCAGGCGGGCGACACGGTTTTTGGCATCGCCGAAAAATTCAATATCAAGCCAGAGACCATCATGTGGTCAAATCCCGAACTGGAGCAGAATCCTGACATGCTCCGCATTGGGGATAAACTGGTCATTCTGCCGGTGAATGGCGTTTATCATAAAATTAAAAAGGGCGACAGTCTGGCCAAAATCGCTAAAAAGTATAAGGTCAAAGTCGAAGACATTGTCAGCTTCGAGTGGAACAAACTGGATAGTGCTGACGCAGCATTGACGCCCGGCGAACATCTCATTATCCCTGGCGGCGAAAAGCCTTACGTGGCGCGCACTGTCAGCGTTTATCGCGGACCCATTCCCAAAAACGCCAAAAAGGGCGTCGGCTCCTTTGTTTGGCCTACCAGCGGCTATATTACCCAGGGCTTCTGGAACGGACATCGAGCGATCGATATCGGCGCCTGGCTGGGCAGCCCGGTGGTCGCCTCCGACTCCGGTTATGTGGTCCATGCCGGATGGGATCGCAGCGGCTATGGCAATCTCATCATCATCGATCATGGCAATGGCTACCGCACCTACTATGCTCACCTCAGCGCCATGTTCGTCCGCGTGGGAGATTCCGTTGCCCAGGGCGTGCGCATCGGCTCGGTGGGCAGCACCGGACACAGCACGGGCCCGCATCTCCATTTCGAGATTCGCTACCGCAACGTTCAGCGCAACCCCCTGGGATTCCTGCACTGAGTTTTTTCGTAACTACCAACGTACTCGACTTTAAGCCTCAAGAAGCCACGAAGGCTCGAAGTTTTTCGAAGACACGAAGGAAAAATAAAGAAAAATACTTCGCGCCTTTATCTTCTTCGTGTCTTCGTGGCAAAAAGTGGTGATGAGACCTTCGTCGTCACGTTTTTTCCAAATGCACTTTCAAGCCCCTTCGCATTTCAGCGAGAGGGGCTTTTCTTATCCTGCCGGCGTGGGTGCAATCTTTACAGGAGGCGGCGGAAGTTGGTCGGATTTGAAATACTCCGGGCGGCGATGCTCGCAGTCAGGGCCCGCCAGTTCGCCCGTATCACTGCATATCTCCAACTGTACGACGCCCGGTGGCGGCGTGAACTTCTGCACAGGTAAAGCTTCATGCGCTTGGACCATGAAAGCCTTCCAGATGGGAGCAGCGGTGCTGACGCCGCTAAGCTCGTTCATGGATGCGTTGTCGGTGTTTCCCACCCACACGCCCGCGACCAATTGCGGCGTGTAGCCGATAGTCCAACCGTCGCGCCAGTCGTTGGTGGTGCCGGTCTTGGCGGCCACGGGCCGATCGGGCAATTCCAACCAGCGGGCCGCCTGCCCGAACGCCGGGCGCCGGGCCTGATAATCACTCAGAATCGAGGTGATGAGAAATGCGTGTTCGGGCGTAATGGCCGACACAGCATAGGGGCGTGAATTGTCAGCCAGAAGATCGCCATCCTGCGTCTCGACGCGGGTAATGATATGCGGATCCCGTCGTAATCCGCCATTATCGAAAACCGCGTAAGCGTTGACCATCTCCAAAAGGCTGATCTCCCCACTGCCCAACGCCAACGCCAAACCATAATCTTCCCGGGTCAAAGTGCTGATGCCCAGGCGTTGAGCCAGCTCTCTGAATGCGGGAATGCCGGCATGTTGCAACGCTTTGACCGCGGGGATATTATAACTGTTCGCCAGGGCGGAGCGAACGCTGACCGGGCCATGGAATTTTTCATCATAATTGCGGGGAACGTAAGGCGGGCGTCCCTGTCCATCCGGAAATTCAGTGCGTTCATCCACAACGATAGTCGCGGGCGTCCAGTAATCTTCGGGCATTTCAAAAGTCGCCAGATAATCCATGGGTTTGATGGTGCTGCCCACCTGGCGCGGCGTCACCGCCATATTCACCTGCCCATCGATGGCCTCATCATTGAAATCAGCCGAGCCCACCAGGGACAGCACTTCTCCCGTGGCGGGATCGATCGCCACCAGTGCAGCGTTGTTGGCGTTGGCTTTTCGTTGCCGCAAAGAAGCCATGCCCTGGGCTACGGCCGCCTCCGCAGCGTCCTGCAAGGAGGAATCCAGCGTGGTGTACACTCTCAGCCCTCCTCTGGCCACTACCTCCGGGCCATATGTCGCCTCCAATTCCTCCCGCACCATGAGCACAAAGTGAGGATAACGAAAATCAGCAGATGGTCGATGCAACGCCTCTTCGGGTGTTTTGCCGTCATAAGCCGCCCAGGCCCGGCTGGCCTCCTGCGGGGTGATAAAACCATGCTCCACCATCAGCCGCAGCACATCCGCCTGCCGGTTGCGGGTGGCTTGCCAGTGCGTGTAAGGATCATATTGTCCCGGATACTGGGGGATGCCCGCCAGCAACGACGCTTCCGCCAATGTCAGATCACTGGCATGTTTGCCAAAATAAGTCTGCGCCGCCGCTTCCACGCCATAGGCCAGATTGCCGTAAAAAATATGGTTGAGATAAATCTCCAGGATATCATCTTTGGTATAGCGTCTGTTGATCTCCAGCGAGAGCACCGCCTCCTTGATCTTGCGGGTCATGCTCTTTTCGGAGGAGAGATAGGTGAGTTTGACCAATTGCTGCACCAGGCTGCTCCCCCCGGGGCGCGTGGCTCCTCGCCGGAAGATATAATACAAGGCTCGGGCCACACCCACAGGATCAACGCCGGGATGCTGGTAAAAATTGGGATCTTCCACCGCCAATGTAGCGTTAATCATGTTCGGACTGATGTCAGCCAGAGGAGCCATGGTTCGCCGTCCCGAATCGGCGGGGAAAACCTCATAGATCAAATTTCCATCCCGATCGTAAATAGTGGTTGTCTTGAAGGTGTTGGCCCGATCCCGCAATTCATTGGGCGGGGGCAGCGTCGCAGCGATGCGAGCGTAGCTCACCAACAAAATCCCTACGCCCAGCAAGACCACCGCCCCCATGCCGATGATGATCAGCAGGAGCGTTTTCTTGAGACGGGGAGAGGCGTCGGATGATTGTGTCATGGAGAAATACGGCAATCCCTGGATCAGGGATGGGTTGCAAAGACGCCGGTGCGCGTCTCTGCCTGATGCAAAAGGTCGCGGCGGGCTTGCTCGATATCGCGGGCAAGCCCCGGTTCAGATTCGGCCAGCCGCAGTTGTTGATACTCTTCCTCATCCAGAACTTGGGGAGCGCCTTGGGCTGGCGCCCAGATATCCAGCGCCAGATCTCGCCAAATCAGTTTCCTGCCGGAATTGTCATAGGAAACGGGGCGGGTGAAATTAACGTAATAGCCTTTCAGAGGGCATTCAGCCGCGACCTTGCGGCAAAGCGGGCGCAATGACGCCCACACGGGCCGATTCTGTGCTGCTCCGGCGATGATCTGTCCCCAGTCTACATCAGTCGGAACCGAGCTGCCGTCGAACAATGCAAAGATATTGTAAGGACGCTGGCGAAAGTAGGTCTCCAGCAATAGATCCCCGCGGGCGAAAGTCGTATAGGGCAGCGGCAGATCGGGCAGATCCCAGCGGGCGAGGATCAATATAGGGTCATCGTTCGCCAGTAGCCAGCCATCATAGGCGGCAACGGACTGGCCATCAGGCGCCAATTTTTCTATGTGGACAAGATCGCCAGGGTGAATGGGGGATGCGTTCATAGATGTAGGATAACCACGAATGACAGCGATGACAAATCGGGAGCGTCATCCCAGAAACGCCACCCGGATGGATTTGGTTCCGAATTGTAACTATACAGGTATCCCACACAACACTTTGTCCACGAAGGCACGAAGGTTTAAGAAGACACGAAGAAAACCTTCTATTTTTCCCTTCGTGTCTTTGTTCCCCTTCGCGTCTTCGTGGACAAAGTGCGGCAGAATATCTGAGCAATTACAAAAAAATCCCAATTCAGGCCTTGACAGCGAACATGTGTTCAGTTATACTGGAGTCAGAAAAAATGTTCTGAAGCCCTTTCATCTCAAGGAGCCCTCACCATGGCCAGACGTGCATCCAAAGAACTTCGCCCTCGCCAAAAGGCGATGTTGGCTTTTATTCGTAAATTCATCGAGGAGAATGACTACCCTCCGACCATCCGCGAGATCGGCGCGGCGGTAGGCATTTCATCCACCTCGGTGGTGAACTATAACCTCGACCAACTTGAACGAAAAGGTTATCTCATTCGTAACCGCGAGGTTTCGCGGGGCCTGCGTCTGACTGACGCCCAGTTCGGACGACGCGTGCGCACCGTGCCGTTCTATGGCGAAATCGCCGCGGGGAGCCCTATTCCCACACCTGATGATCCCGAACGTACGCTGGAGCATGTGGCAGTCCCCGCCGACATGCTGCCCGGCACAGGCGACATCTTTGCCCTGAAGGTGAAAGGGCAGTCCATGATCGACGCATTGGTGGATGACGGCGATCTCATACTGGTGCGCAGCCAGCCGCAGGTCGAAACCCGTGAGATGGCGGTGGTGGAAATCCTCGACGAATCCAATGAATCGGGTGCGACGCTGAAGTACTTCTATAATTTAGGAGACAAGGTGGAGCTGCGCCCGGCCAACCCCGATCCCGCCTATCAGCCCATCATTGTCGCCCCCGAGCAGGTGCGGGTGCGTGGCAAGGTCATCGGCGTCATCCGCCGCTATCAATAGCGTTCTCTTTGGCGCAGCCCGCAAGCCCGCGCTGAAACGCCTCCATCTCCTCTGTCGAGCGTGAAGGAAAAGGCGGGCCTGCAATGAGCAAGTCCTCGGTCCAGTGCGTTTGTCCATCATAGGGCGCTTGCCGGATGGGGCAGTTCTGCACGCCACAAATGGGACAATAATCGGGCGAGCAGGGATCGAAGTGGATGATGACCTGGCCCGGCGTATCCAGATTCTCCAGCAACGCCGATTCGATTTCCTTGTGGGTCTGATGCACCTGATAGAGGGGCCAGTAGCAAGGCAGCACCAGATGAAAATCAAGATAACGCACCGCGCCGCTGCGCCATGAACGCAGATGGTGCGGTGCGAGCCATTCCGGGCGGCGTAGTCGTTGCAGAGTCTCCGTCACCTGGGTGAGGAATTTGGGATCGGCCTTGTCCATGAGTCCGCCCACGGCCTCATCCAGCAGATGATAACCCGACCACAGGATGTTCAGCGCCACCAGGATGGCCACTACGGGGTCCAGCCAGTGCCAGCCCGTGAGCTTGACCAACAGCAGGCCCACAATAACGCCGGCGCTGGTGAAGGCGTCGGTCTGCACATGCTTGCCATCCGCTATCAGCGTAGCTGAATTGGCCTTTTTGCCCGAGCGGATGAGATAAACCCCCAGCAGCCAGTTGACGACGCCGCCCGCCACCAGCAATAGCAGCGCGAAATCCAGCCGGGGCAGCTCGGGCGGATGCAGCAACGCCGGGACAGCCGTCCAGATG
>WGCR01000168.1 GCA_015493675.1 Anaerolineae bacterium | reverse complement strand
GGCTGGCGAACGCAGGACCGCTTTCAAGACCTCCGGGAGGTGGGTGATAACTTGTTTGCTGCCTGCCACCTTTCCTCCAGGCAAGAATGGAAATTTTCTCCATGGCCTTTGCACCCACCTCCCGGAGGTCGGGCAATAGAGTCCTACAAGCTGGAGGGCGGCCTGCGCAGCTCAACCGAAAATGGACACACCCTTACCTTTATTTTCATTCGAGGCAACTGTTTACGCATCCGACTTGAGAGCCACGAGGGAGCGAAGTTTCAGGAAGACGCGAAGAGGAATGAAGGAGCTATGGATAATTGGTGGCAGACGCTGCATTCAGTTTGCCCGCGCTCGGCAAAATCGGGATAATGTGAGCATGAACCTGTCGCAGGCTGTCAAACAACGCGCCCAGGAACTGGGCTTTGATTTGGTCGCCATCGCGCCCGCAGGCCCGAGCCCCGATTGGCAGCGTTATCGGGCCTGGATCGACGCGGGGCGGGCGGGGGAGATGGACTATCTGGTGCGTCATACACCCTTGAAGCAGGACCCGCGGGCGCTGTTACCCGAGGCCCGCGCCATCATCCTGGTGGGACTGAATTACGCCCAGCATCTGGATCAAACGTTATTGGAAGACCCCGGCCGCGGGCGCATCTCCCTTTACGCGTTGGGGAGTGATTATCACAAGATCATGCGCAAAGCGCTGATCAAGCTGGACGGTTGGCTGGCAGCGCAAACCGGGCGCAGCCGCCGCGGCCGGGCTTTTGTAGATAGCGCTCCGGTGCTGGAACGATCTTGGGCCAGCCGCGCGGGCCTGGGCTTCATCGGCAAAAACGCCTGTCTCATTCATCCCGAACAGGGCTCATGGTTTTTTCTGGGGGGATTGCTGGTTCCCGAGGCGCTGACGACCGATCCGCCGCCCAAACTCTCTCGCAAAGGCGCAGGCCAGGATTTGGCCTGGCATTTTGCCGGTGGTCGGGTGGGAACGTGTGGGACCTGCACTCGCTGCCTGGATGTCTGTCCCACCGGAGCGCTGGTCGCCCCGCGCCAGTTGGACGCCCGACTGTGCATTTCCTATCTCACCATCGAGCAGCGGGGACCTATCCCGCGGGCGCTGCGGCCCCGGCTGGGAAACTGGGTTTTCGGCTGTGATCTGTGCCAGGAGGTTTGTCCCTGGAATCGCCGGGCCCGGCCTGCTTCGCATCCCAAACTGCAACCGCATCCCGACCGCATCGCGCCGCCCCTGCCCGAGCTGCTGGCGCTGGATGAGGCCGCCTTTCTGGCCCGCTTCGCGGGAAGTCCGGTGATGCGGGCCAAATGGGCGGGCTTCATGCGCAATGTTTGCGTGGCCGCGGGCAACTGGGGCGATCCTGCGGCGCTGGCGCCTCTGGAAGCGCATCTGTGGCATAGCCCGCTGTTGGTGGCGTCCCACGCGGCCTGGGCGCTGGCGCGGCTGCGCGGGGGCGCAGGCCGCAAGGCGTTGGCGCGGGCGCTGGCGGGCGTGGCCGACGCTTCCCTGCGTCGCATCATTCAGCAGGAATTGTAGACGGCGGGCGGGGGAAGTTGTGTTATAATAGAAAAAGCAGTTGATCTCACTATAGCGAGTCTGAAACCAAGCTTATGAACTATCTTATCACGGGTGGCGCAGGATTTATCGGCAGACATCTGGCCAATCGCCTGGCGGCGTTGGGCCACAATGTGCGGGTCATTGACGATTTGAGCGCGGGCGAAAAGGAATCGCTGGATAAACGGGTGCTTTTCACCCGCGGCGATGTGCGGGATCAGCCCAAGCTGTGGACCTTGCTGCACGATATCGATGTGGTTTATCATCTGGCGGCCAAGGTGTCATTGCCCCAATCTGTGCTGTATCCGCGCGAGTATAATGATGTGAATGTAGGCGGCACGGTGGCGCTGATGGAGGCCATGCGGGCCATCGGCGCACCTCGCATCGTCATGGCGTCTTCGGGCACGATTTATGGCGATCAGAAACGACAGCCGGTGGATGAAAACGTCCTGCCCGATCTGCGTACGCCTTACGCGGTCAGTAAACTGGCCTCGGAGCATTATATTTTCACGCTGGGGCGACATTTTGGCATTCAGGCTGTGGCGTTGCGGATTTTCAATGCCTATGGCCCGGGCCAGGCCCTGCCTCCGGCCTATCCTCCTGTGGTTCCCCAACTTCTCAACCGCATTTTGCAGGGCGGTTCTGTGGTGGTGTTTGGCGATGGCCGCCAGACCCGCGACTATGTCTATGTGAATGACGTGGTGGACGCCCTCATCGCCGCCGGACAGATGGATGGGCTGGATGGCGAAGTGATCAACATCGGCTCGGGCGTGGAGACCAGCGTCAATGAGCTGATTGGCATGATCG
>WGCR01000167.1 GCA_015493675.1 Anaerolineae bacterium | reverse complement strand
ATGGAGCAATGGATATCAGTAGACGCAAGGTTTCATTGACACTTTCTGACGTCGGGAAATACTCACGTACGTCAGGCTCTAGCATCACAGCCCCTTCTTCCAATGTAAAGTAATGAATGGTCACTTCCCCATTTTCTTCATGCACTCGAACCTCATGCCCCTTTCGATAGGCTTGATAGTATTTACCGCGTTCGCCCTTTTGGCCAGCGAAATCGTATTCGGGCAGCATTTCGAATTCATCTTGGGAGGTTTTAGTCTTCTTCATAAAATTTACGCTCCGTAGGCGTTGCTTTTCTGCTGCTTATGATTCGAATCACCAAGACCGAATCATTTTCTCGACGCTCAGTGTGGACTGTGAGCAGAATGCGGCTCTTGCTTGAGTAACCGATACTGATGAATCGGTCCTCTCTGTCTGAATGGAAGTTGTCAGAATAAGTAATCAAGTGCGGATCATTGAATGTCGTCTTTGCCTCTTCGAAACTCACACGATGTTTCTTGAGATTGGAATTGGCTTTCCTGGCATCCCATTCAAATACGAGCTTCATAGTGCATTCTGAGAGAGTGAATCATAACGCCGATTTTGAGCTAATCCAGTAAAAATGTGCGTGTCGAGCAGAAGACGCATTTACATCCCAACCCAATAGGACTCTGGCAGCGGCTCATCGAAATCTTCGGCAGCTTTGATTTCACCTCGGTTCAGTCCAGGGATGCGGCCCTCGTTTGGTCGAACCGCTGAGATGCGAGCCAATGGTTCGCCTTCATCGGTGACAATGACCTCGACGCCCTGTTGCGCAAGCGCGAGCCATCGCTGGAACTCTTTGTTGACGTCTCGAATCTCGACGGTTTTGATTTCAATTGCCATAGTGCATCTCCTGAGCAATGATTGCATTGATCCTAACATAATGGACGCGACACCGTCAAATCATCTTTCACCATGCCCCATTCTCCCACTATCGTCATCACCCGAGCCGCGCATCAGGCGGGCGAATTGAAGACCCTGCTGGAGGCCGCGGGATTCCGCACCTTGCTCTATCCCGCCATCGCCATCCAGCCGCCCGCAGATGCTCGTGCCCTGGATGAGGCCCTGCGCCAAGCCCGCAGCTACGACTGGCTCATCTTCACAAGCGCCAACGGGGTGGAAGCGGTGGCCCGGCGCCTGGACGCGCTGAATCTGGGCCCGGACGCGCTGCAAGGCCCCAGCATCGCCGCGGTGGGCCCGGCCACGGCTCGGGCGGTGGAACGTCGCCTGGGGCTGGACGTGGACCTGATCCCACCCAAGGCGGTGGGTGAAAGCCTGTTGGCCGCGCTGCCCATCCCCGCGGGACAACGGGTCTTGCTGCCTCGGGCCGCCAAAGCCCGGGATGTGCTGCCCGATGGCTTGCGGGCTCGCGGCGTGCCGGTGGACGTGGTGACGGCTTACGAAACCGCGCTGGGGCGTGGCGGCGATGATCTGCCTGCGGCCCTGCGCTCGGGCCAGGTGGACGCCATCACATTCACCAGCCCCTCCACGGTGCGCAACACGCTCATCCGCCTGGAGCGAGAAGCAAGCCTGGGCGTCGATGCGCTGGCGGGGGTGGCCATCGCCTGCATCGGGCCTGTCACCGCGGACGCGGCGCAACAAGCGGGCTTGCACGTCGATGTCATACCCGAAGAATACACCGCCGCGGGCCTGGTGCGGGCGCTGGCTGCGAGATTCGAATCTTCAACCGATTAATCGGTCCTCTCTCTCAATCACTCTCCATGCCCGAAATGATGAACTGATTATCTGTATAGCTGGCAAAAAAGAAGGCGACGCCTTTGCCATCTTGATAATTGTATTGTTCGCCAGCTTGAGGATCGGAGAAATCGGGCTTGGTCACTTTCTCATCGAATGGATTGAAGAAGCTCAATCCCTGGGCGGTCAACGCCTTATCCAGCGCCAGAAAAAGCTCCTTCCTGCTTTGCGAACCATCTGTCTGGAAGGACCCCGTCACCCCGGTTTCCTTGCCGTTGTCATCGGTGAACCGGGAGACTTCGCCGCTGACCACGCCATCGGGCAGCGGAATATGAT
>WGCR01000166.1 GCA_015493675.1 Anaerolineae bacterium | reverse complement strand
ATATGAAAGGGTAGGTGTATAGTTACGCAAATTGAACGCTTCCGCAAAGACCCCGGGGGCAGCGTTTGTTTTGTTAGCTGTTTTACTATCAGGTGTCTTATAATACTGCCGTGATTCATTCTGCTTCTCGCCCGGTCATTGGTTTGTTGGCCACACTGCTTTCCACCGCCCCGAATTATCGCGGCGCCGGCATTCATCAATACAGCTCAAGGCTGTTGACGCATCTGCCGGAGCAGGCGCCCCGATTCGATTATCATGCTTTTGTCATAGATCGTGGCTATACGCCGCCGCCGGGCGTTTCTGTGCAGCGTCCGGCATGGCTGCCCGCCAATCCGCCGGGCCGCATCCTGTGGGAGCAGACCCGGGCGGCCTGGGAGAGCCGACGGCTGGCCCTGCTGCACGGTTTCGCTTACGCCCTGCCATTGATATCGCACATCCCCACCGTGGTGACTGTCCACGATCTGACGTTCATCCTCTTTCCCGAGGCTTTTCCTCAGAGCAAGCAACGCTATCTTTCCTACATCACAGCCCGCAGTTGCCGCCAGGCCCGCGTCGTGATCGCCGATTCACAGGCTACCGCCCGCGATTTGCAGCGCTATCTGAATGTACCGGCCTCAAAAATCAAGGTCATTTATACCGGTGTGGATGATCGTTATCAGTCACTGCCCGCCGAACAGGTCTCGGCTTATCGGCAGCGGCAGGGCTGGCCGCAACGTTTCATACTCATGGTCGGCACTCTGGAGCCGCGCAAAAATCATCTTCTCCTCATCGAAGCCTACGCCCGCTATCGGCAAAACGCCCGTCATCCCCTACCATTGCTCATCGGCGGCGGCAAGGGCTGGCATTTTCAGCATATTTTTCAGCAAGTGCAGGCGCTGGGCCTGGAGGATGATGTGCGCTTTCTGGGATTCGTTCCCTGGGAAGAGCTTCCCTGGCTTTATAATGCCGCCACACTATTTGTTTATCCCTCCCTTTATGAGGGGTTTGGCTTGCCCGTAGCCGAGGCCATGCGCTGTGGTCTGCCCGTTATCACCTCCAATGTCAGCAGTCTGCCCGAGGTGGCGGGCGACGCCGCCCTGACTGTGAATCCCAAAGATGTTGACGCTCTGGCAGCCGCCATGCTGCACTTGCTGGAAGAAGCGCCCGAGCGCCTGCAAACCATGCGAACTCGCGGCATTCATCAGGCCGCCCGTTTTACCTGGGAGCGCACCGCAGCTCAAACCGCCGATGTTTACACCGCCGTTTTGAATCAGACTCATGGCTAAACGATTGCTCAGACATCAGAAACTGATATTGGCGTTGGTGGATGCACTGCTGGTGGTTGTCGCTTTTTATGTGGCCTGGTGGCTGCGATATGAGCGGCAATGGTACCATATTGTCGATCCCGCTTCATACACCGATTTCAGTTTTTATTTCGGCGTGGCGGTTATCGCCAGCCTTTTCACCCTGCTGACGTTTTATCTGCAAGGGGTGTACGCCTTGCCGCGGGGAACAGGTTTTTTTGCCGAATTCTCCAAACTGTTCACCTCCAGCGCTATCGTCACTATTGTGCTGATGGTGGGCAATTACATGTTTCAGCCGCTCTACCATTCACGTCTGGTGTACGGCATGGCGGGGGGGCTGATTCTGCTGTTCGCCACCATTGCCCATCTGCTTAACAGGATAATTCTCACCCGAATGCGGCGTCGGGGCGTCGGCATTCGCCGCATCTTGCTGGTGGGCGCGGGCGAGATGAGCCGCACCATCATGCGCACCCTGCTGGCGGAGCCGGACCTGGGCTACCATGTCGTGGGCTTTTTGGATGATAATCCGCAGAAAGGCGAACGTAATCTGGGCCCATTTACCGGTCTGGGCCCCATCGACAACCTCTCTCAGGCGCTGGTGAAAAATCAGGTGGATGAAGTGATCATCACCCTGCCCTGGCAATACCATCGTCGCATCATGAGCGTGCTCAGGCAGTGTCAGCAATCGGGCGTCAAGGTGCGGGTGGTGCCCGATGTGCTGCAACTCAGCCTGGACCGGGTGGATATCGAAGTGCTGAATGGCATTCCCCTGATCAGCGTCAGGCCCACCACCATTGCCGGCCCGCAATTCGCTATCAAAAGAGCGATGGACCTGACCATGGGCGGACTAGGCCTGGTGATAGCGCTGCCGGTGATGGCGGTGTTGGCGCTGGCCGTCAAGCTGGACTCTCCCGGGCCGGTGTTTTTCGTCCAGAAACGGGTGGGGCGCGATGGCAAGCTTTTCCGCGCCTATAAATTTCGTTCCATGGTGACAGACGCCGAAAGCATGAAGCCACAATTAGAGCGGCTCAATGAAGCTGACGGGCCGCTTTTCAAAATCAAAGATGATCCGCGTCTGACCCGGGTGGGACGTTTTTTACGTCGCACCAGCCTGGATGAACTGCCTCAGATTTTCAATGTTCTCAAGGGGGAGATGAGCCTGGTGGGACCCCGCCCGGCCCTGCCTGAAGAGGTGGCTGTCTATGACCCCTGGCATCGCAAGCGGCTGGAGGCCCTGCCCGGCATGACCGGCCTCTGGCAGGTGTCCGGTCGTTCTAATCTCGGATTCGATGAGATGGTGATGCTGGATATCTACTACGTAGAAAATTGGTCGCCGGGCCTCGATATTTCCATTCTCTTCCGCACTATTCCCAAAGTTCTCATTGGCGAAGGCGCCTATTGATTTTTTGAATCATCACGGCGTTTATCTATTTGACAGGATATCGGCATGTCTCTTTTTCCCGCACTTCCTTCCTCACTTCCCAGCCATCGTTTGCATCTGGCGGATAAGTACGCCAGCGCCTGCGTCGATTTTTTGCAGCGGATGGTCAGAACGCCCAGTTTGCCGGGCCAGGAGGCCGCTGTGGCCCGCGTGGTGGCCGATGAGATGCTGGCGCTGGGATTGCGGGATGTTCATATCGACGAAATCGGCAATGTGACAGGCAAGATGGGCCGCGACGATGGCCCGATTTTGCTGATTGATATGCACCTCGACACCGCTTCGGTGGGTGATCCCACGGCCTGGGAGGTTGATCCTTACGGCGGCGATATCGTGGAAGGCGTCCTGTTTGGATTGGGCAGCGATGACGCCAAGGGGGCAATGGCTGCCGCGTTGTATGGCCTGGGGATGCTGGCGCAGGATCAGGAAACGCTGTCGGGACAGATATACGTGGTGGCGACGGTGCAGGAAGCGCCGGCCGAGGGCATGGCCCTGCGCGCTTTTGTCGAAAACTCCGGCATTCATCCCGATTGGACGCTTATTGCCAAACCCACCGATCTGAAAATCGTGCGGGGGCACCGCGGCCGCATGGAGATTTTGCTCACTACCTTTGGACGCACAGCCCATGCCGCCATGTCGGAGAACGGAGAGAACGCGCTTTATGCTGCCGCCCGCCTTATTTTCGGCATCGAACTCCTCAGCACCAGCCTGATGCGCGATCCTGTGTTGGGTCAGGGAGCAATTTCGGTGACGCAACTGCAATCCATGAGCAGCGCCCGCAACGCCATTCCGGACCGTTGCAACATGGTCATCGATCGTCGCATCACCTTGGGCGAAACAGCTTCGCGGGCGCTGGCGGAACTGGAGACCCTGATTCAGCGGGAAAACTTGCGGGCCGAAGTCCGGATTGCGCAATATCAAAAGAGCACTCACACCGGACACCGACTCTCGGGCGAGGCGTATTATCCCGCCTGGCTGTTGCCTGCAGAGCACCCCCTGCTCTTGCAGGCCGTCGCTTCGACGGAGCGCAGCCTGGGGCGTAAATCGGAGGTTGCTATCTGGCGTTTCTCCAGTGATGGCGTTTATACTATGGGGCTCGCGGGCATTCCCACCATCGGATTTGGCCCCGGCAATAGTATGCTCAGCCACGCTCCCAATGAATTCATCAAACTGTCGGACCTGCTTCGCAGCATTCCCGCCTACGCCAATCTGGCCCGGGATTTACTCTATGGTCTGACGAGAATAGCAACATAAACGCCGCACCCACCATGATTTTCTTGCAATCTCTTTTTCCTGCGCTCTATCAGAGCGCTGTCTTTTTGCTTATCTTTTACGGCCTGTTCGTCCTTGTTTCGGTGATCCTTTTCCTGCGTTTTCGTCGGCGTCATGATTGGCCCGCCGTCGCAACGCCGCCCGATGACTGGCCCGCAGTGACGCTTCAAATCCCCATCTACAATGAACGGCGGGTCGCCGCCCGCGTGGTGCGGGCGGTGGCGGATCAGGAGTATCCCGCCGACCGGCTGCAGATTCAGGTGCTGGATGATTCCACCGACAGCACATCGTCCGTGCTGACGCGTCTTATCGCCGAGTTGCGCCGGGAGCGGGGCGTCAACATCCACTACCTGCATCGCAAAAATCGGCAGGGATACAAGGCCGGCGCCCTGGCCGACGCCCTGGCCGACGCCACCGGAGAGTATGTGGGCATTTTCGACGCCGATTTTCTGCCCCGGCCTGATTGGCTCAAGCAGACGGTTTCAGCCCTGGCGGCTCATCCGAACCTGGCATTTGTGCAGACGCGCTGGGGGCATATCAATCGTTCGCAAAACCTGATTACCGCGGCGCAGGCGCTGG
>WGCR01000165.1 GCA_015493675.1 Anaerolineae bacterium | reverse complement strand
GGGCAGGGCGGGCAAATTAAATGGCAGGGCGGGCGTGGGAGCCAGGTTCAGCGCTTCGCGACTGATGAACGTGGGCGTTGCGGTGGCGGTAGGCGCTACAGCCACCTTCGGACCGCGGGCGTTCACAGAGACCAACGTCAGGATGATAATCAACAGGATGAATGCGACGACGATGGAGCTACAGGAATTCAGACGTTGTTTTACGCGGCTACGGGGCATCGAAAAATGTGTTTGAGTGAGAAGATGAATGGGACTGCGAGACCCCATTTTAGCACAATGCCCGCCCGGACGCGATACATCCGGAGCCCCGACAGGCCCCGGATGCAGTAACCGCGCTCAGTCCTGCTGGAAAGTAACTGCTAACGTATGCCAGTTGGTTGTCTTTTTCCACTCAAACCTGACAGGTTCTCGTAACGTTGGCGGCAGGATGAGCGAAATCGTGCATGAGGCGCCTCATGATCTGGAGCGAGGGCGACGGCGGGGACGACGGCGAGCGCCTTCAGCTCCGGCAGGCGTGGCCGGGCGATTGGCGGTAATCCAGTTGGCGCAATTCTCATCATGTCCGATCAAGGCGTCAGCAGCCTTGATCGACATCATAATTTCGGGCTCAAGCGGATTGGTGATGGCGCTGGTCATGCCCGCGGCAATGGCCATGGCCACAAATGCGGCGTTCAGGGTCTTGCGGTTAGGCAGACCAAAAGAGATGTTGGACGCGCCGCAGGTGGTGTTGCAGCCCAGCTCTTCGTTGACCATGTGCACGATCTCGAACATGGTTTTGGCGGAGCCAGGCACCGCCCCCGCAGGCATGGCCAGGGGATCGATGAGAATATCTTCGGGAGGAATACCATAACTCGCTGCCCGGGCCACGATTTTCTTGGCCACGGCAAAGCGATCTTTGGCGTCATAAGAAATGCCGTTCTCATCATTGAGGATGGCAATGACCACCGCACCGCGCTCCGCAACCAGGGGTAAAATCGCCTCCATGTGCGAGGCTTCGCCCGTGACCGAGTTGACGATGGGCTTGCCCCAGGCGGCCGCCAGTCCCGCTTTCAGGGCCGGAATCACCGAAGAATCGATGCAAATGGGCACATCCACCACAGCCTGCACCTGTTTGATGGCCTCAACCATCACTTCCGGTTCGACTTCGTTGGCGTTAGCCACGCCCATGCCTGCATTCACATCCAGGATATGAGCGCCTGCGGCCACCTGCGCCTTGGCATCATTGACGACCCGGGAAAAATCTCCAGCCAGCATCTCAGCGGCCAACTTTTTGCGTCCCGTAGGATTGATGCGCTCGCCGATGATGACAAAGGGACGATCGGGACTGATGACGACGGTTTTGGATGGGGATGTTACAACTGTTTCAGCCATAATAATGCTCTCAAAGATGGGGAGTGTGTGAAGGATTGACAAGTATTGAAAACTATCTGCTGGCACGCGCCGCCCTGCGAGAACGTCGAGCGCCCGCGCCCCGGCTGCGGAGGGGATTTACCGGCTCGGGCAGCCATTTGGCAATATGCGGAAAAGCATCGGTTTGATGCGGGATGTGGATAGCGGCGACAAAAACATCCTGAAAATAGACATTGGCGGCAGTTTCCACATAGTGTGAAGACCGGGCCAGGCATTGGGCTTCATCCCGCCGATCGCGATTGAGCAGGGCAATGAGGGCACCGTCACCCGCAGCGTTTCCCACCGCCATAACCTGCTCCAGCGGCGCATCGGGGATCAAGCCCAGCACCATGGCGTGGAAGGGATCGATGTAGCTGCCGAAGCCGCCTGCCAGCACGATTCTATCCAGCTTCTCCACGCCCGCCTCTCGCATCAACAGCTTGCTGCCCGCATAAAGCGCGGCCTTGGCAAGCTGGATGGCCCGCACATCGTTTTGGGTAACGGAGATGGGGCGCCCGGTGGCGGTCTGAGCCACGGTGGCGAGCTCGAAGACGCCCATCTTGCCCTCCCAGCTTAGTCGGGGATGGATGAGATTGGGATTGAACCGTCCGTTCTGAGCGATAATCCCGGCCAGATACATCTCGGCGACAGCTTCGATGATGCCCGAACCGCAGATGCCGGAAGGCGAAAGCGCTGGCGGATTCTCAGGCGTCCACTCATCGCTCCAGCGCTCTTCGCCGATGATCTTGAAGCGCACCTCCCTGGTCTCCCGATCGATGCGCACCCGCTCGATGGCGCCCGGCGCGGCCCGCATACCCTGGCTGATCTGGGCGCCCTCAAAGGCCGGGCCGGTGGGCGATGAGGCGCTATACAACTTTTTGCCGTTCCACAGGGCGATCTCGGCATTGGTGCCCACATCCACGATGAGCATCACATCATCCTGGCGATAGGGCTCCTCGGCCAACAGCACTGCCACATTATCGGCGCCCACATGGCCCGCCACCGCCGGCAGGATGTGCACATTGGCCGCGGGGTGCAGGCGTAGCCTGAGTTCGGACGCGGGCAAATCCATCTCATCCCGATTCGCCATGATAAAGGGAACCATGCCCAGATTTTCGGGATTGATATTGAGGAACAGAGAGATCATGGTGGTATTGCCCACCACCACAGCCTCGTGGATATCCGTGCTCTTGATGCCCGCTTGTTCCGCCACACTCTTTGCCAGCCGATTGAATGCGCCCAAAATCGCCCGGTGCAGCTTCTTCAGACCATCCTTATTGTCGGTGGCATAGCTGATACGGCTCATCAGGTCCTCGCCATAAGTCACCTGGGGATTCATCACAGCCTGCGTAGCCAGCAACTCGCCCGTTTGCAGATCGCTAAGATGCGCCACCACGGTCGTGCTGCCGATGTCCACAGCCAGGCCCCAGATGCCTTCCCTGTATCCCGGACGCACCTCGATCACCCGGCTTTCGTTCCACAGCACCACCGTCACCTTGTACCCGCCCTCGCGCATGGCGTCGGACAGGGTGCGCAGCGCCGGGTAGGCGATGGAAAGGAGATCGAGGCCCCACTGCTCGTGTAACGCATCCTGCAGCCGCTCCCAATCGCCGCGGCGATCGTCCAGCGAGGGGGCTGCCAGCTCGACATACACCTGACGGATGGCGGGCTTGACCGTCACGGGCCGCAGGGTCGCGTCCTTGCGGATGGTCTGCTGATGAGCGCGGGCGCGTTCAGGCACGAACGCGACCACATCATCCAGAATCCGGGCGTTGCAGGCCAGCCGCAACTGCCTCGACGAGGACTTCGATTGCCCCTTCAGCCAGACCTGCTCCGCTTCGGTCAGAGGCGTGACATGATCCGAACCGGATACAATGCCCAGCTTGGGGAATTGTCCCGTTTCGATTTGCACCTGGCATTTGCCGCAGGCCACATGCCCGCCACAGATGCTCTCGATGGGTTCCCCCAACTGCCGGGCCGCATCCAGCAGCGTAATGCCGGTGGAGAATTTACCCCGACGACCTGAAGGTAAAAAGACCACCGAAACGGCAGCGGGGTTTTTGTTGGGATGCTTTGAAGACATGAATGTTTTGGGGTCGTTGTGATAAATAGACATTATCGGAAATAAGAAAGTCTC
>WGCR01000164.1 GCA_015493675.1 Anaerolineae bacterium | reverse complement strand
GTCTGGGCCCGGACATCTCATCGAAGGCCTTGTGCAGCCCGGCATCGATGCGGGAAAAGCCGCCGCAGGTGATGTTGTAGAGCGCGTTTTGGGCCTGGGTGCGGTTGCCCGTCAGTCCCGTGTGCAGCAAGGCGGTGTTAGCGAAGGAGACCACCGCGGCCTGGTCGGGGGGGAAGGCCATGTTGTCGAAGAAGGTCTGGCCCGCGGCCTGGGCCTGGTTCAGCTTGTCGCCGCACATGGAGCTGGAGCGATCGATGACCAGGGCCACGTCCAGGGCCGCGCCGATCTCCGAGGGGCAGTCACCCGACAGCTTCAGCGTCACCCCCACCTGGCCATCCTTGCGCGCGGTGGCGGGATAGGCGGTCTTGTCGATATTGAGATGGCAGGTGGGGAAGTCGGGCGTGGCCGTGGGCGTGGGCAACGCGGGCGTAGGCGTGGGTTGACCAGGTAAGGGGGTGGGAGTGGGCATTGCCTGGCAATTTAATGTTTTGGGCGAGCCGTTAATCAGCATTGCGCCGTTGCCGCCTGTATTGGGGAGGTTAATGCCATAGACGTAGATTTCATGAGAGTGATTATCTTTTAGCCATGCGGGGATATTTGTAAACTCGAAACCATGTTTACATTGGGGTTGGTCGGCAGGGCAAACACCGCAATTGACGCCGTCCAATGCTTCGCATACTGCTGCTTCCCTGATCTTATCGGCCGTCATCGATCCGATGAATGTTCCCGTGCCATACGGGCCATCGGCGTAGAAATGCACCTCGATGGGCTGCATGGGATCATCCTTGTCCCCCGCCCAGCCGGTGATAGCATCGCAGGCGGCCTGGCCCAAATAGCCCGAGGGGGAAAAGCCCCATGTTTTGGTCGCCGTTGCTGAAAGGCTCCCTGTCGATGCTGTGATCGTGTCCTCTCCCCAATTTACGCCTGTATAGCAAAATCGAGCCTGTCCATTACCGTCTGTAAATGCAAATCCAGATTTTTGATGGACGCCATTGACGATGAAATCGATACGGATGTCTTTGATCGGATTGCTATATTGATCCGTAGCGGTGGCTGTGACGCAATGTTGGGTATTGATACGGTTGGTGGCATGTTGGGGCTCAAGACTGAGGTGGGCAACAGTTGCCACATGCCCCAAAGACAATCCGCCAGGATAGCCATATGAGTCATAATCGTCAAATCCGTAGACAAAAACGCCAAAGGGATGAGAGCCTGAGAGGGAATGAGAGCCTTTGCCAACTGCAACTTGCACGCCAGAAAATCCACTGGAGCCGATGGCTACGAATCGGTTTGCAGGGATGATGGATCCATCTAACGTAATGTGTCCAACTGCCGCATTGGGAGCAACGATGTTGATGTAATTGGCGCGAATGCCCGAGGAGGGCGTAGTGACGGTGTAATTGCCAAGAAATTGTTCATATGGCGGGACCAGCATCATAAAGGGATCAGATGTAACATTGTCATAGCTGCTACTGTTGGAGTACTGCGCCACCAAAATTGGTTTATCGGCGGTGATTTGAGCGGGGCCTGAAATGACGCGTTCATAAACCTGTCCGCGATTGAGCGTGGCAATAGTTGTTCCGTTCAGTTTTACCGTCGTGCCGTCTGTCGATGCCAGAATACGGAAAGTGTCACCATTCTTGCGAGTTGCCAGAGGCATTGTGACAAAATTTTGCCCCCATGTGCTGATGGGGAAAAGTTGCTCGACGATATGATCACATGCAGTTTTGTGTGTGGGGATGACAGTGCATCTATGGCTCCCGAAGACTGCAATAGGTTTGTCTGCAGAAATCTGAGTCCCAGAGAGATCATCTCCAGAGGCGTATTCTGCGCTGAGTTGATAAGTTTGTCCCTGATTCAATGATATCGTATATGCTGTGTGAGCGCTTCTTCCCCCCGCATTTACCGATGGAATGATGGTGATCCTTGTGTCATTTTTCGAAGCGATGATAGTTAATCGGCTTCCTGGCAATTTTGTACTCCCGCTGCCATAAAGTGAAATTGGGTAAGTGAGATTGATGTATTCCTTGCCCAGAATATCTGTCGGTAGCCCCAGGTAGGCGTCCGTTGTATATCGCTTCTGGTTTAGACCATAAACCGTTACTTCTTGATTTGCAGTCACATGAATGCCGAGATTTTCCACTCGATCTGAAGTGTTGATGTTCGCCCTCGTCGGCAAACTGATTGTCGTAACATGTCCGCCTGTTACACTGAAGCTCTTGGAGTAGCTCAATCCAGGTATTTCAACCCTCCCCGAGGTATTGACATCGCTCGTGACAAATAAACTCAGCGAGGTGTCGCTGGTGTAATTGCCTGGAAAAGCCAACCAAAAGTCCACCCCCTTGCTGTCTGCAATGCCCGTGTGAGGCGTCAAAGTTTCTTCTTTTTCCCCCGCATTTTGATTTTTTCCCTGCCCGGCATCCCTCGCATCGTAAACATCATTGGGGATGCCACTTGATTCCATCACATTCTCTCCACGGGTTATTTCCGGTGCAGTGGGGAATGGTGGGGTTGGCGGATCAGGTGCGGCAAAGCTACTTGCCACAAGCTGAGAGGGGATAACAAAGACGACAATAATCCCTAATAAGATGACAAATGCCCAGAGGATGCGGCGTGAAGCACTCATTTTCACCTCCGAAAGGAGAGGTTGATCAAACTCGAAGAAACAATTAAGCGTGAAGCTGAAATCGTCTATGAATTGTCAAGTTGTCAGTTTTTTGATGGGAGGACGTCTATTGAGTTTGTAAAGGAAATGGCGCACGGAGGAAGGAAAACGCTGGTTTGTGACGGACGAGGAGTGGAATGCGTCGGGTTGGGCGGCGGGCGCGGGGGCGGGCGACATCGCCTATGCTCCCATTGCAGCGGATCAGGAACCTGTCACAATCATCACTGCCAGACTGACCAGGATGACAAAAAGCGCCAGGAATCGGAGACGATCTTTCATGGTTTGGTTCTCCCGATGGGGGAATGAATGGTTTAATGGATATTTCGCACAAACGCGTCAGGTTTTCTGGCACTCGACCAGGAAGAAGTAGTCCTCACGCCCGCTTACAGGCCCGACGCGGGCGAATTTCGAGGCCCGGGCCAGCTCCAAAATACGTTCGGGCGGGCGATAGATCATCTTCCAGTTCATGTAGTCTTCGAAGAAACGCTGGTTGGGGTTGGAGGTGACCATGCCAAAGAGCAGCGTCCCGCCCGGGCGCAGCAGATCATGGGCGCGGTTGAGAAGCCGCACCGAGGCGCTGTCTCGCAGATAATCGAACAACCCCAGCGAGGTGACGATGTCGAACCGATTCTTCCAGGCCCGGGGCGGGCGCAGTGCATTGCCCAACTCGAAGCGAAACCGGCCATTCAGGCCCGCGGCCAGCGCCCGCTCGTGTGCATACTTCACCGCTTCAGGGTCGATATCCACACCCAGATACTGCACCCTGTCCGCCCAACTTGCTCCCGCCACCGCAGCGATGACATCCCTGGCCCCGCCGCTGGCCAGGCTCAGCACCGAAACCGATTCCTGACGGGAGAGCCTGTCCTCGATCTGTTGGCGTAGCCAACGCGTGGCCTGCTGCAAGCGCACGCGAGCGCCTCGGCACAAAGCGCCGTTCAGGTAATATCGATCCGCCAGCCGCTGGATGAACGTGTCGCCGATGGGCCGATTGTCGTAGATCATCTCCAGCGGAAGAAAACCGCCGGGCGTTCTGCAGCATTGGGCCATGAAGGGGCTGCGTGCCGCCAGCCCGGGCCAGGAGCCGATGCGATCATAAAGACTCGTTTCTGAAAATCGAGCGAGTAGATTGTTGACAGACGCGTGGTTGCTGCTCATTTGCACTCTCTATGGCGAGCAACCTTGTCACCAAACTTGAACAGGCTGCTCAATACTATCTACGGGCTCATCGCCATTCACATTCTCGTTTGAGCTATAAACCGTCATAAATAGATGCTCCGGGAATGTCTGTTTTAGAACAGAAAGAGGAATAGCAAATTCAATGTATTGACCGTCGTGAGGAGACGCCTCTACTCCAGAAAGCATTTGTTGATTAGACCCCGTCCCCACAAAACCCGCATATTGCTGCGTGGTGGGATCATACCCAAAGTATGCCCCGGCCGACACATCCGCCTCGTCTGTAGAATCCAACAGCCAAATCGAATAGGCTGTTCCCTCTAACTGAGAAGGATCATATCCAATCGCCCCATTCACCTCTAGGAGCACAAAAAGATAGTCATCTCCCATCTTTGTGCAAACCTTTCTGACATCAAGAGATTTAGGAACATCAGAGTCTTTGGCGTCTTTTTCGCATTTCCCATCCTTCCAGTCATCAGCAGATCCGTCGAGAGCCATTCCTCCATACTTTATTTTATCCTGCACCATCTTATATTCTTCTCGTGTGCCGCACCCATTTTCAGACCAGAAATCTCGTCCGCTTGAGGAAACTTGTTTATTATACTCGTCCCGGACATCCCCAGATCCTTTCAAGTAAAATCCATGCCATCCAAGCCGATCTTGTTCAAACATGGCAAGACCTTTATTGCTCGTAACCTCACCGTCCGTTTCTTTCACAGCGACTGCCAATATCCCGCATACGCGTTGATACACGCCAGAATCCTTCTCGTTTTGCGTCAATGCCACAACGCGAATCGGTGTGAATGATGCATCATCACAAGATTCGCCGGCATTACGACAGGTGCGGAGAATGTACGCCGCTATTTCCCCATTATCGATCTTTCCACTTTTCATGCTGGAGGAGGAAATAGTCCCGTTGGAGGCGTTATCGGAGGAACACGCTGCAATCAGCACTGCCATCAGCAGAACCACAATAAACAACAGAAAAATACGTCGAGGCGCCATCAGATCATCTCCTTATTTATGATAATGAAGGGGAATTCAAGGGCTGAAGCATCCAACATCCCACCATTCGATGCATGCATGGGAATTATGGATTTACGGCCCAACTCCAGAATAGCACAGATATCGCCCCCTAAAAGTCTCCAAACCCGGTGCTAAAGGCCCGCGGCTATCTCACCAGGCCCAGCGCTTTCGCCCGCGCCTGCACCACCGCCCGTCCCCGGTCCCGACCGCCGCGGCCACGCACGCCAAACGCCGCCCGGATTGCGGCGATGTGCTTCTTCACCGCACTCTCGCTCAGAGCCAGCGCCTGCGCCATCTCGGGACGCGGAAGAGCGCCGCCCGCATAATAGCCAAAGACGGCCAGCCGCGTCCAATCGGGATGCGTGCGATCGCCCGACAGCCGTTCGCACGCCGCCCCAAATCGATTGACCAACAACCGTTCATGCTGCACATGATCGAGCAGAATACCAGTAAGACGCGGCCCTGGAGCGCCATGCAGCACCATGCGAAACGCCTCATCGCCCAACGCGGCCAGCACTGATTGCGCCCGCTGCCGCACATCAATCGCATCATCGGTCAGCAAGGGGATCAGCTCGGGCGCAGCCACGTCCGCGAGACGACGCAGGATCATCAGCTCGGCCTGACGCGAGCGCACGCCCAGATGCAACGCGGTCACGCAAACATGCGCCACAATGCGAGGATGCCAGTAGAACGGGAAGAAATCGATGCCGCCATTCTCCGCCCAGCCCAGCGCCTCCTCCAGAACCCGCTGCAATCGCCCGCGCCGCCCCTGCCGATCGAACAAATACGCCTGATAAATCCGCGCCCCGAACAACTCCAACAGATCCGCCGAGGCTTCGAACTCCTGACACGCAACTGTCAGACGTTTTTCCACATCATCCAGGCGATTCTCCAAAAGATCGAGCACGGCCAGATACATGTTGCGCCCCCGCTCCATCACCTTGTAATGCAACGAGCCCGCTTGCAGCATCTCGGCCCGCACCCCGGCCGGCGATTCCCCCATCAGCAGATGAATCCAGCCCCGTTGCAAGGCCAGCCAGGGACGATACCCCTCATCCTGCAGCGCCTCCACGATGGCCTCCGCCCGGTCGTAAGCCGCCAGCGCCTCGACATAGCGCCCCTGCTGGCGCAACAGCCCCGCCTCAGCCATGCCCAGATACAAAGCCGGTTTGCTATGAGGATGTTTTCTCGAAAGCGCAGCCGCCTCCTCGCGCACAACCAACAACCCCGCCTCGGGCTGTCCGGCGTAAAGATAAATATGCGCGCTGACATTCAACAAATACAATCGGATAAGCGGGGAGAGCCTGGCCAGACGATGCAGCCGCAACGCCCGTTCGATCTGCGCCCGGGCCTCGGTGAGACGTCCCATGTAGGTGTTGAT
>WGCR01000163.1 GCA_015493675.1 Anaerolineae bacterium | reverse complement strand
AGATGAAATCGACACCGCCCTGGACCGCCTGGCCGCCACCCTGGCCGAGGTGGGGTAGGTAGATAAATAGATAGTTGGTATTGGGTATTGGATATTGATCGACGTTGTTGCTCAGTATCCAATACCACAATACCACAATACCACAATACCCAATATCCCCCATGAACATCCGTCCCGCCACCGAGGCTGACATCCAGCCTATTTGCGATCTGGTCAATGGCTTCGCGGACCAGAATCTGATGCTGCATCGCACGCCCGAGCAGGTGCGGCGGGCGTTGGGCGATTTTCTGGTGGCGGAGGAGGCGGGCCAGGTGGCGGGATGCGGCTACATCGCCTATCTCAGCCCCGAGCTGGTGGAGCTGCGTTCTCTGGCTGTGGACCCGGCCTTGCACGGCCAGGGCGTGGGCGGGCAGATCGTGGCGGCGCTGGTGGAGATGGCCCGGCAGCGGGGCCTGCGCCAGGTCTGCGCCCTGACCCTGTCTCCTCGATTCTTCGAACGCCAGGGCTTCCGCGTGGTGGATCGCTGGGCCATCAGTCCCAAGATCTGGAGCGAGTGCGTCTACTGCCCCAAATTCCACGTCTGCGACGAGGTAGCGGTGTTGAAGGAGATTGATGATTAAAGTGGGGGTTGGTCGGCTATGTAGGGTTTTAGCGCCTCGATCGCGTCCACGGTTTCGAAATCGATGAGTAAACCGAACAGGTCTAGAGCTTCTTCAATACGCTTATGAGCATCATCTGCTGATGCTTTCACCTTGGCTGCCGCCCACTTAGAGCCAGCATTTTTGTCTGCTGCCAGCCGGGCCAGAAGCCCGATCCAGTACGATGTATGTTCCGGGGCCTGACTTTTACTCAGGTCATCCATCAATTGCAATGCTTCGTCTACATGCCCCCCTTCCTGCGCTGCAAGGCCAAAGCGGAACAATGTCTCAGCCTGATGCCCTGGAGCCATGCTCTTCACAGCCTCCGATAACTGAGTCTTTATTCTCGCCGCCTGCCAGTTGGCAGCATGGCGCAGAGCTTCGCTGCCTATATCCGCCATGGCCTGCGCCAAAGCCAATGAAATTGGTAGTTTTTCTTGTTCAGTTGTAGTTTCGTCCTTTTTTGGGATTATACTCCTATGAAACATCTTTGCCACGAAGGCGCGAAGGTGACGAAGCCACGAAGAAAACCTTTTATTTCTTCTTTGTGTCCTTCGTGTCTTTGTGTCATTTGATCGATTTACTTTAATCAATATCAACCTGATAATATCGATTGCGTTTGAATAGAGTTCCCCCTTGGCTGTGTTATGGCCTCCGCTAATGGTCATTTGAATCGCATCGGTTAGGGGGGCGTATGTCTCCGTCGCATCTATCAACTTCACAAATTCTTCCAATCTCAATAATACATTCAATCTATCCCCATGGGATTCAGCATTCGCTCCTAATATGCCCATATCTTTAATGCTGTCTTCTAGCGGTTTTTTGGATCGGGAAGATTTGTCATCAAACCATTGATATCTTATTCTAAGGAGCCAATAATTCCAACACAACCGACGTTTCTTATATCGGCATTCGGTTATTTCTACCAAACGCCCCAAAATCGTATCGAAACGAAATAAATAAAGTCTATACCACAAAACGGCAACTGCTATCATCGCAATTATCAACAAGATGCTCAATATATTAAGATCGTTGCTTCTGATTCGCAATTTTAAAAATTCCAAATCAGAAAGCGTATGAAATAGCTTACCAAGATAAGCCCATACCATTCCGATCAGTACAATGGAGCCAACAGCAAGAAATGTTTTTACGCTTCTTCGTGACCAACGAACCAATCTCCTTTCTCTTGACTGTTCTGGCAATCCGATCACTCCCCAAAGTACCATTGCAACAGCTACAACTATGGCAGCTGAGACAACAAGCCTAATCGGAATTATTAGTATTTTTTTGGATGAACACTCTTTAGCAATAGATCCTGGAAAAAGATAGGTTGTAACTATAACTGCTATGGTGAAAATTACAACGACTAGGGTTTTATGTAAGTTGTTCCAAACAGAGTACTTGTCCCGAATTCTGCGTAACCAGGTGGGGCGCTCGTAGAGGAATGAAGGGAACCCAATCCCAAAAACGAGTATTGTAACAAGCACTTGTAAATAAACTTCTGCAATTTCTTGTGTGCTCATCAAACTATATCCGTAATTATCGTTATGTGGACAATTATTGACTTGTCTGGAAAAAAGACTTTCTCCACGGAGGGCATGGGGCGCTGAGGAAGAAAAAGTAGATGTTTGGAGAGGGATTTCTCTGTGAACCGCTATGCTTTTCTCTGTGTTCTCCGTGTCTCCGTGGTGAGAGCGCCTTTTTCAGTGGATCTATTTTTCAAGAAGACTTTGATTTGTCGATGTAAATAGAATCGAGATTGTTTGACCGATTTCTGGATGATGTGATCGTTCTGCAACCCCAATTGCAGCAGCTCCTTACGAAAGTTGTTGGCAAACACTGAGTAGACAACCACCTGGCTTGTTGACAGAGGGGGAGGGAGACGAATCTTTTCCACTTCGATATCTGCAGGCAGATCGGTGTCTTCTGACGAGCGATCTCTGGGCCGTTCTAGCCAGGCTTGCAGGAGATAATATCCCAACGCTTCTGTTGCCTTCTGAGGCTGTGGCGTGCAATGGCGATAGATCTTTTCCATTTCTTTATTCTCTCCAGGAGGCAGATCGAGATCGAAAACAATCAGATCATAGTCGTGATGCTTTAGCGCCTCGAAAGCCTGGGCAGCGTCAGGAACCTGCTGCAAATACAGGGAGGAATCGGCAAGGATGGGAGCAAGGTATGGGGCGAAAATACTCTGTAAATTGTCTTCGATCCAAAGAATAGCGTAAGTCATGACAAATCGTCTCCTCGTTTATGATAAACAGGAAGGTGGATGGTTACTGTGGTGATATGGGGCACGTTGCGTAATGTTTCGTCTGGCGCTGGCTGTCTGGCCGGAAAACTGGTGATAGTTATCTCGCCGCTATGTTCTTCGATGACGCGCTTGGCATGATAAAGTCCGATGCCTGAACCGGGGCGATGGCGGTCTGTCGCGAAGCGGCCCCGGTATCCATACCGAAAAATATCGCCCGAAGCAATTTCATCCGGCGCTATAGGAACGCCATAATTGGAAATGGCAAGTTTCAATCTCCGGGGCGTTTTCTTTGTTCGTGTGAGCCTGATACGAACATATCTCCGTGCGCCCTGCCAACTGTATTTGATAGCGTTATGGATGAGGCCTGCAATAACGCTGGCCAGCTCTGCCCGCTGTCCCCACACGTTGGCGTCACGTTCTACAGCATGGTATTCGAGCTTGATGTGAGACGCCTCGGCAAACGATTGTTCCTGATTCATCACATTTCGCACCAGCGTCCAGAGGTTGACAGCTTCATTGCCCTGGCCTTTGATCTTCTTGCTGGCATCGGTGGCGTATGCAAGAAGCTGCTGAATTTCTTCTCCCAATTCGATGAGGTGACGCCGGGTGCGATAAAGCAGGATCAACATAATGGTCTCTGCCACTATCTGGGCATGTTTTTTGACCTCTCGCAGTAACTCCCGATTAAAGGATTCACGGGGCCATAATTCATCATCCACGAGGCGGGTAATAATGATAGTTGTATCCAGCTTGCTATCCAACAACGCTTCCCAGGGGAAATCTCCATAGACGCGTCCGGTCAGGATATCCAGGGGACGCTGCAAAGGGGCCAGCAAGCCTGCCGCGCCCCGCACTTCAGCCTGGTTAGATAATTTGTCGATGACCGCCATCAAATCAACTATCCTTTCATTCAATATCCTTCGATCCGGCTGCAAAGAAATCTCTGTGACATCAGTATCTGGATCATGCAACAGATATTTGATGAACACCTCGGTCAGAAGCACCATGCCATGAATCGCGGTGTGGTAAGTGTGAATCGTGAGATTCATGTTGGCAATCGCTTCGAAAAGTTGATCTTCCTGACTGGCATCCCTCAACACGCCATAGCGTTCATGTTTATCGAAGTAGACATGGGATTCGACGGTAAATGGTTCCCCCTTGCTCGTTTGAACTTTTGTGCGTTGTTTGGGTAATACTGGCTGCGCATGACCTTTCTTGATAAATTCATCATAGTCCTTCCGATTTTGAAACAAATCGACCACACGATATCCCAAGGCGTCAGTTATGGCGTCGAAGCCGTACAACTTCAGAAATGCTTTATTGCAGAATACGACCTGATCTTCCCAATGCACCTTTCTGACAATGTAGAACGCCACGGGGAGCTTTTTGTCGATGCGTTCATACACTTCCCGCGCGGTCACATCCCGCACAAAGCCAAAGCGGCCCAGATAACGTCTTTGTTCATCCCAAATGCCTTGAGTATGCACTTCGGCAAAGAAATGCTCCCCTGTTTTCTTTTTTAACAGGCAAGTGCGTTCGACTGGTTCTGTAGATTGCTCCTTTTTGATTTTTTCACAAAGCTGTAACTCAGTGTCGTCTACATAGCGTTCTTTGATTGGATCCCCCAGCACCAGTTCCCGTTCATCCGGGGCGTAACCATATAATTTCAGCCAGCCGTCATCAACGTCGATGATTCTGTCTTCAGCATCAAGTTGAAAGCGCCCGATGGGAATCTTTTTCGTAATGCTTTGATAAACGGATTCATACTGCTCTTCTGAAATTGGTGGTGCGGTCATTGCGATCCCCGGAAAAGTGAGTGTGTTGGTCCAGACCGTTGAACTTTTCTTATTGTACGGCATCATCATTGTGAGGCAAAATTGGCTTTTGGAAAAAGGTGATGATACCTGCTTACCTATCTGGTTTCAGAGGCATGAAGAAATAATCGGGTGTGTCCATTTTCGGTTGAGCTGCGTAGGCCGCCCGCCAGCTTGTAGGGCTCTATGGCTCGACCTCCGGGAGGTGGGTGCAAAGGCCGTGGAGAAAATTTCCATTCTTGCCCGGCGAGAAGGTGACAGGCGGCAAACAAGTTATCACCCACCTCCCGGAGGTCTTGAAATCGGTACTGCGTTCGCCAGCCTCGACCTTCAACTCATTTTGGACACACCCAAATAATCAACGCGTCGTGTCTTCGTTTTCTTCGTGTCTTCGTGGCAAAAACTTACTGTAGAAGTCAGCGACCTTAGTAGTTACCTTTTGCTACAAAAAACAACGATCACCTTCTGCCCACCATCATCACCATCTCGATGTGAGTGTGGAACGCGATAGCGGGGTCCGCGGCGATGGCGGCCCGCATCCGCCCGATGCCCGCCCGATAGGCTTCATCCGACAACATGGCCAGTTGCGAGGTGGCGTTTTTGGCCAGAAATGCGTCGTCGAAAACCTGCTCCCCTTGCCTCACGGTGTCGATGATCTCGACCGTGCGCGCCTCGATCCGCCCGAACCCGGCCTCCTTCATCCAGGCCCGCACCTGCTCCCACGCGGGAAAACGGGCGTCGTCCAGTTCCTCCACGCCCGGAAAATAATCGTAGATGTACCAGGCGTTGTCCGGCGCATCGGGATCAGCGCCCACCAGGGCCAGCGCGCCGCCCGCAGCCAGACAACGGGCTGCCTCACGCATGAAACGCCCGGGGTCAGCCAGGTGATGGAGCACATGCACCAGGGTGATGAGATCGAAGGCGCCGGGGGCGAAGGGCAGGGCTTCGCCCTGGGCCTGCACCAGCGGGATGCGGGGCAGCCGCGAGCGGGCCTGGGCCAGCATCCCCCGCGAGGGGTCCAGCCCGATGGTCAAGCGGT
>WGCR01000162.1 GCA_015493675.1 Anaerolineae bacterium | reverse complement strand
TGTACTGAAAAAACCTTCAACACGGAGGCACAGAGCGCACAGAGGAAGAAAAGGGTGAGATTTGGAGAGGAATTTCTCTGTGAACTACCACTATTTTCTCCGTGTCCTCCGTGTCTCCGTGGTGAAATGACCTTTTTGCAGTGGAGCCAATAGTGGCTGTACTGAAAAACCTTCAGCAAGGAGGCACAGAGTGCACGGAGGAAGAAAAAAACGGTGGGGGAGGCGCTTCCAAACGCCTTGAAAACTGGCCTGGTCCCCGCATCAGACCAGAGGAAATAACCACATTCGTTCATATCTGGAGGAACCACCATGAAGCAGCGCAAGTTTTTTATCCTCTTTTTCATCATCGCCGTGATGGTGTTGGCGCCCGGCGTCGTCTGGGCGCAGGGAGGCGATGATCCGCCGCCCGCGGAAGAACCGGGTGTGGCGGGCGAAGTTGTGGAGCCAGCCGCCGTCGACGCGCTGGTGACCATGGCATTCTCGGGCGGGCCCGCCTATGACAGCGGCTGGGTGGCCATCCGACAAGACCAGGCCCTCACCTTGCAACATCATTTGGGGGGGAATCTCGATGACTACGTCGTCATCATGGATTACAAGGCCAATAGCATCAACGGCGTCAATCAACGCTACTACGGCGGTGCCGACTTCGGGACACATCCCCCCAGCGGCGTTCACGTCAATGATCGGGTGGGAGCATACTGGCGCACGCTCACGACCGACGCCATCACGGTGTACAGGCGGCCCGAAGACATCTACGCCGATTTTGTCCGCATCCGCATCTGGCTCGATCCTTACCCCAACTACGACTCAGGTTGGGTTTACATCTCGCACGGCGCGGCCAAGACCCTGCATCACAACCTGGGCGGCGACGCCGATGATTATGTGGTGGATATGCAATATCGCAGCGGCATCGGGGTGAATCAACGCAGTTTCGGCGGCATGGATTACGGGGCCAAGGCTTTCAGCGGCACGCGCAACAACGATCGGGCGGGGGTGTATTGGCGCACTCTGACCAATGCCGACATCACGCTCTTCCGCCGGGCGGAGGATGACGTCGCCAACCGGGTGCGCATTCGCATCTGGAAACGCCGGGCCACTTATGACAGCGGCTGGGTGAACATCAACCCCAACCAGGCCATTACGCTCCACCATTACATCAGCGGCGATCCCGACAACTATGTGGTGGACATGCAATACCGCAGCACCGGCAGCGGCATCAACCGGCGCTATTATGGCGGCATGGATGTCGGCCTGCAGCATGCTTCGGGCCTGCACGAAAATGATCGGGTGGGGGCCTATTGGCGCAGCCTCACCGCAAACAGCATCACGGTCTACCGCCGCCCCGAAGACATCTACGCCGATCAGGTGCGCATCCGCATCTGGCATTACTGGCAGCCCACCGCCCCCGATTATGACAGCCGCTGGTTTCCGTTGAACGCAGGCGGCCCGCCTGTGACCTTCGGTCACTATCTGGGCGGCTCCGCGGACAGTTATCTGGTGGATATGACCTACAAAACTGATGACGTCAATGGCGTCAATCAGCGCTATTACGGCGGCGCGGATTTTGGAACGCATCCAGCGCCGGGCCACGCGACCAACGATCGGGTGAGCGTCTATTGGCGAACGCTGACCAACGCCCGCGTCACCCTCTTCCGCCGCGGCGAAGACACCTACGCCCCCAAAGCCCGCGTGCGCATCTGGAAGGCGCCCAAACCCGATTACAACAGCGGCTGGGTGGCCATCAGCCCCAATCAGGCCAAGACCTTCAACCATAACTTGTACGGCAGCGTCTACGATTATTTCGTCGATCTCCAATACCGCAACACTGGCGGCGTCAACCAGCGCTATTACGGCGGCATGGATGTTGGCAGTCACCCGGCCGGCGGTTTGCATGAAAATGATCGGGTGGGAGCCTATTGGCGCTCGCTAAGCAATATCAGCATCGTCGTTTATCGCCGCCCCGAAGACATCTACGCCCAGGAGGTGCGGGTGCGCATCTGGCGCATGGCCCGGCCCAGCTACGACAGCCATTGGAGCGTCATCAACCAAAATCAATCCCAAACCCTGTTTCACAGGCTGCACGGCGATCCTGACAATTATCTGCTGCAGATGTGGCAATATGATACGACCTACAACTACATCAACCAACGCCATTACGGCGGCGCTGATTTCGGAACCCATCCCCCATCAGGATACAGCGCCAATGATAGGGCGGGCGCTTATTGGCGTTCGCTATCGCCCAACTCGGTGATCATTTATCGCCGTCCTGAGGATGGCTTCGCCGACCGGGTGCGGGTGCGCATCTGGGATTACAATCAGCGCCAGTTTTTGCCGATAGTGCGGAAGTGACGGGCGTTCAGACCCGCCGGATTGCGAATCCGGCTGGATGCAGAGAGCTCTCAGGGCGGATTCGCAATCCGCCCGGCATCTCACCCTGAAACCCAAAAGAACGTCTAACCGGAGGCAACTATCATGTTCATGTATTTAACCAAACGTTTGGCAGCGCCCCTGTGGTTGCTCTTGCTCTTGCTGCTGATGGGCGGCCCGGCGCGAGCCGCGCCGGCGCGCCCGACCGCCGATTTCCCCGTTGTCCTCAACGAAGTCATGCCCAAGCCCGAGCATGAGGACGGCGCCTGGGTGGAGCTTTATGTGGGGGTGCAGCCCCAGCGCATCTTCTTGCCTCTGGCTCTGCTGGATGGGATGGGCGCTCAGGTCAGCGCCGCCGTCGTCCAACCGGGCGCCAGCCTGGCGGGCTGGCAGGTGAGCAACGAGTTGGGCTTCGCCTACGCGCTGCCCCAGGCCCTCACCCGCGTGCCCAACGACACCTACATCCTCATCCTCTTCGATGGCAAAGGCCCGGTCCATGACGATTACGATGCGACGGACGGGAAGATCGTGCTGCACACGCCGCCAGGCCTGCTGGATATCTTCCCCGATGACATGGGCCAGGCCGCGCTCTACCGTCCCGGCCAGCGCACGCCCGAGACCATCGTCGATTTCGTGGCCTGGACATCCTACCTGGAGGACGCCGCGGCCAACGCCGTGGCCGCGGGCCTGTGGCCCCGGGGCCGGGCCGTCAGCTTCGAGAACGGTTTCGGCGACATCAGCAATCAGGATTGGATGGAGCGAAACGAGTCGCTGGGGCGTTTTCCTGGCGCGCGGGGACATGGCCCCCAGGTCTGGGCCAACTATCCCGAGCCCGGCCCTACGCCCGGCCGCGCCAACGGCCTGCCCCCGGTCACCTACATCACCCCCGAAAACAACGCCCGGGTCCTGGCCGACCCCCTCTCGCGGAGCTGGCGCGATGCGCCCGGCGCCACCGGCTACCAGTTCCAACTGGCCCGGGCCGAGACCTTCTCTCCCCCGCTCATCGACATCGTCACCCCCAACACCTACTACAAACCCGACCCAGCGCTCGCGCCCGGCGTCTATTTCTGGCGCATTCGCCCCCTGGGCCCGGGCCTGGCCGGAACCTGGTTCGGCCCCTTCAAGCTCACGGTGGCGGGCAATGTCCAGACGACCGCGGTGGGAGCGGAGAAAGTCCTGGGCATCGCCCGCGTCCGCCAGAACAAGGATAGCTACATGCTGGGCCTGGATGGCGCGCCCGAGGGCGATCCCACCACCAACGCGCCCGAAAACGCCTGGGATTCCCCCGCGCCCTGCACCCAACCCCCCTGCGCAGATTACACAAAATTCAGACATGGCCGCATGTACTGTCTGCGGGCCTCTGTCCGCATGATGGCCAGTTACTATAATGGCGGTCAGGTGCTCAGCATGGACCGCATCAGCTACCATATCTACGAAGAATGGCCCGGCAACACGCGCACCGACTCCCACGATGGCATCCCCGATAACGACCTCGGCTTCGATACGGGCACGACCTTCCCCGAGGAAGAAGATGAGGCCATCTCCTGGGCTCTGAACACGACTATCCACGCGCCCGCCAGCAAGCCCGCGTTCAGCCAGATCAAGGGCTGGATTGACGCCAACCGTCCCGTCATGTTCCGCCGGCCCGGGCATATCATGGTCATCGACGGCTATCGGGACAATGCCAGCGGCCAATTCATCCATGTGTTGGACCCAGATCAACCGCCCGACCTGGAACGCTGGCAGGATTACAACACCCAAACCATCGAAGGCTATTGGCCGGGCCCGGCCAGCGGCGTCGGACGAGCGGACGAAACCAGCGTCTGGACCGACAGCGATGGCGACGGCATCATGGATTTCGATGAATCGGTCCGCTTCAATCTCGATCCTTACGATCCGGACACCGACGGCGATTGGGTGAACGACAAGCAGGACATGCGGGAGTATGTCTTTGATCACGCGGGCAACTACGACAAACGGGACAGCGACTTCGACAGTGACAGTCTGCGCAAGGAGCGTGATCCTGATAATGACAACGACGGCTCGCCCGATAGCTGTGAAGACGTCAATCGCAATGGCAAGCTGGATGGCGGCGAGACCGACAACTTCGACGCCTCTGACTCCCAGGCCTGCGTTCCTCACTTCGATATTCTCTATCCTCTGCATGGCAATGAGGAAAACGCAGGCGATCCCGGCTCGCCCGACAAAATCCTGGTGCAGGTCAGCGCGGCCGTGCCCGCGGGCTGGACGCTTTCGCTCTCGCCCTCGGATTTCTCGGTGGCTATCGGCGGCCACGCGGCCAGCGTTCTGGCGGTCTACCCCTCGGCCGACACCTACTTCCTGGTGGTGCAGGCCCCGACGCAAGCCAGCGCCGATTACTACGATCTCAAAGTGAGTCTGTCGGGGGCGGGCGATGATGCCGAGAGCGACGCGGTGTTCTATCTGCCCAAGAACCCCAATGACGAAGTCATCGTCCTCGATCGCTCGGGCAGCATGGCTGCGCACGACAAAATCGGTGCGGCCCAGAATGCGGCCAGCGCTTTTGTCGATTTCCTCAGCGACGGCGATTTCATCGGCGTGACCAGCTTCGCGTCCAGCGCGTCGGTGGATTACACGCTGCACAAGATCAACAGCGCCAGCGTGCGCGCCAACGCTATCGCCGCCATCAACGGGCTCAGCGCCAGCGGAACCACGGCCCTGGGCCAGGGGGCGCAAACGGGCTATGGCCAGCTTACGGCCCACGGCGATCCAGCGCATGATTGGTCGATGGCGCTGCTCAGCGATGGCTGGGAGAATGTGCCGCCCTACTGGGCCGACGTGGCGGGCGGCGTCACCGGTGCGGTGGTGCACACTGTGGCCCTGGGCGAGGATGCGGATAAGACGCTGCTACAGAGCATCGCCGGGGCCAAGCACGGCCAGTATTTCTACGTGGATGTGAATCCGCCCGCGGCGCTGGCTTCGGCAACCGAGGTCACGGGCGGCCCGCCCCTGTCCATCCCCGACACGCTGCCCAATCGCCTGGCTGACGTGTACACCACGGTGGGAGAGCTCACCCATGGCTATCAGCGCTGGGCCGAGCGCACCGGCTCGGCCGCGAAGGGCAAGACCTTCGAGTTCAATGTGACCGTGCCCAAGGGCGCACCGCAGGCCATCTTCTCCCTCAACTGGGACGATCCCGCGGGCGATCTGCGGATGTTCCTGAAGGACCCCAAGGGCAATGCGGTGACGCCCGACGCCGAACGCAAGGGAGAGACGCATCATCAACTGGTGGTGAAGAAGCCGCTGCCCGGCCTGTGGCTGGTGACGGTGCGCGTCCTCAAAGCCACGGCGGAGTATCACTTCATGCTTTCGGGCCCCAGCCAAACCACCTTGCTGGCCGCGGTGGGGGGACGGCCCGAGGCCCGCACCGCGGGCGTTCCCGTGCCCATTTACGGCATCCTCACCGATGAGAAACCCATCCGCAGGGCCGATGTCTACGCCCTCATCGCCGGGCCGGGCCTGGGGCCAGACGTCGGCGCGGCGTCCATCGGCTCCCGCACGCTACGGCTTTACGATGACGGCCATCATGCCGACGGCAAAGCCGATGACGGGGTCTATGGCAATCTGCTCACCGGCGCGAAGCAACCCGGCGGTTACACGGTCAAGGTCGTGGCCATGGGCGAGAATAACAGGGGCGAGTCCTTCCTGCGCTACGCCAACGCCGGGTTCAACGTGCGGCCGCGGGCGGTGTATCTGTGGAACGAAGACCTGGACACCGCCCTGGCATACGAGAAGCTGCTGGAGGCCAATGGCTGGTCGGTGGACTTGATGACGCTATCGGCGGTGAAAACCGCGAATCTGCACCCCTATTCCCTGATCGTCGTGGGGCCGGAGACTGGCCGCTATTACGATTTCGACGATCCCGACGCCGCGGGCGTACTGGCCCAGTGGGATACCCCCATCCTGGGCCTGGGCGAGGGCGGCGCAGCGCTCTTCGCCGAATTGGAGCTCTTCATCAATTACGGTCAGACCTGGCGTTCAAACAACAACCAGGTTTACGCGGTCGATCCCGCCAGCGATTTCTGGAATGAGCCTTTCCTCATTCCCGTTACGGAGCGCAAGCCCTTGGTCACGCTCTATCCCGAACCGCTCATGGAGCTGGGCGTTTACATCCCCAAGCCCTCGTTGGGCGTCACGCCTATCGCCCGGGAGCGCAAGAATACTTCGCATTATCCCGTGGTGCAGGAAGTGCGTCGCGGGCGTAAATTCGCGCTGTGGGGCTACAACGCCGGGCCGCCCGCCATGAGCCCGGACGGGCGCAAGCTGCAGGTGAACCTGAGTTACGCGCTCGGGCGCTGACAAAAGAGGACGCCCTTTTTCAATTGAACGCCCCGTCTTCGGCAGGAAGGCGGGGCGTTTTGGGACATTTCAACGGATGCCGTATTTCGCCAGCACATCCAACAGCGCCCGGGTCACATCTTCCATCGGCTGCATGGCGTTGATGTCTTCGAGGATCCCGCGGCAGAAGTAATAGCCAATGATGGGCGCTGTCTGCTTGTAATAAACAAACAGGCGGGTTTTCACCGTTTCGGGCCGGTCATCATCCCGCTGATAAAGCTCGCCGCCGCACACATCACAGATGCTATCGCGCTTGGGGGGATTGAATTTGACATGGTACACCGCACCGCATTGTCGGCAGATGCGACGTCCGGAGATGCGCTCCACCACCACATCGTCATCCACCTCAAAAAGGGGTGCGACGGTGACGCCGCCGTAGGGGGCGAGCATCTTATCCAGGGCCACAGCCTGCTTGAGATTGCGAGGAAAGCCATCCAGAATAGCGCCTTTGGCGCAGTCTTCCCGGGAAAGACGCTCCTCCACCATGCGGATGGTGACCTCATTGGGCACAAGTTCGCCTGCGTCCATGTATTGTTTTGCCAACAGTCCCAATTCGGTGTTGTTTTTCAGATTATAGCGAAAGAGATCGCCTGTCGCCACTTGTGGCAACCCCAGTCGTTCCCGGATAATCTGGGCCTGCGTCCCCTTGCCCGATCCTGGCGGGCCGATAAAGACAATAAACTTGCGATCATTTGCTGCCATAGCAAACCTCGGTCAATTGAGATACTGAATGTCAGGTATGGGATATTGAAATCGCCATAGAGGATGGAAGCTCTGAGAAAAATGGCGATGCAGATAAGTCAATATCCGATAACTGCTGTTATGGTTGCTGTGAGATAGAAATCTGACAAAAGCGTACCATAAAACAACCAAAATGAAGAAATAGGCAAGCCGTTTTAGTTCCCAATAGCGCCCGATCCATGCTAAGATTAAGACTATGACACCATCAAAATTCAAGGAAAGGCGACAGACCCTATGTTCAAACATCTGCGAGATAAACTTCGCACTTCAGACGACGATCAGGAAGAACAGGACGAAGAGATAATGGTGGAAGAGAATGATTCTCTGACAGAAACGAATGAAACGCCCGCACCCCAGAGCTTTCCTGGTGAATTGCCTCTGCTGCCCCTGCGCGGGGTAATCATCTATCCCACGATGTGGCTGCCCATCACGGTGGGCCAGCCCCGCTCCCTGCGCATTCTCGAATATATGGTAAGCCGGGATGAGAAGATCATCGCTCTGGCTGCCAGCAAGGACCCCGAGCTGGAGGAGCCGGGCCCGGATGACATCTATCGGGTGGGAACCATCGCCCGTATTCATCGCATGGTGCGATCGCCCGACGGCACGGTGCGGCTGGTGCTGCACGGCGTCGAGCGCATCCGCATCGATGACTATGTGGCGGAAGACCCCTTTCTAAAGGTGGCTTTCACCCAGATTCCGGATCATGAAGAGCATGATTTGGAGGAACAGGCGCTGGCGGCTTCCGCCAAAGACCTCTTTGCACAACTGGTCTCTCTTTCTCCACAAATGCCCGAGGAGATGGAATCGGCCGCCCGCAATGTGGAAGGCGAGTTGCAACTGGCCTATCTGCTGGCCTCCAGCGCCGGATTCAAATTATCGGACGCTCAGGCGCTTTTGGAGGCGGATCCGCTGAAGGGCAAGCTGCGATTGCTGAATGATCTCTTGCGGGTGGAGGTGGAGATACGCAATCTGGCGCAAAAAATCCAGCAGGAAGCCCAGGGAGAGATGGAAAAAGCCCAGCGCGACTTCTACCTGCACAAGCAGATGGAAGTCATCCAGCGTGAATTGGGCGAGGAAAATCCCCAGTTGGAGGAGATCAACGAACTGGAGGAACGCATCGACGCTGCGGGCATGCCCGAGGAAGCGGAAAAAGAGGCCCGGCGCGAGCTGGAGCGCATGCGCCGCATCCCCATCCAGGCCCCGGAATATTCGGTGATCAAGACTTATCTCGACTGGATGGTGAGCCTGCCCTGGCAGGGACGCACCGAAGATAATCTCGACATCGAACACGCCCGCCACGTGCTGAATGAGGATCATTACGGGCTGGAAGACATCAAGGATCGCATCCTGGAGTTTTTGGCGGTGCGCAAGCTGCGCCAGGAGCGCAAGGATGACAATCCCTCCGATGATCTGCCGGTGGATTATATCCGCAAGGATCGAGAGGGCGTCATCCTCTGTTTTGTGGGCCCGCCCGGCGTGGGCAAGACCAGCCTGGGGCTGAGCATCGCCCGGGCCATGAACCGCAAGTTTATCCGCCTGGCCCTGGGCGGCATCCGCGATGAGGCCGAAATCCGCGGCTTCCGCCGCACCTACATCGGCTCCATGCCCGGACGCATCATCCAGTCTTTGCGCCGCATCGAAAGCCGCAACCCGGTCTTCATGCTGGATGAGGTGGACAAGCTGGGCCGCGACTTCCGCGGCGATCCCGCCAGCGCCCTGCTGGAGGTGCTGGACCCGGAGCAGAACAGCGATTTCCGGGATCATTATCTGGATGTGCCCTTCGATCTCTCCGAGGTCTTTTTCATCACCACTGCCAACTGGCTGGACCCCATCCCCGGGCCGCTGCGGGACCGGATGGAGATCATCGAACTTTCCAGCTACACGGAGCGGGACAAGGTGGAGATCGCCAAGGGCTATCTCATCCCTCGCCAAATCCGTGAAAACAGCCTGCGTCCTGCCGAGATCAGCTTCGACGATGAGGCTATCTGCAAAATCATTCGCGAATATACCCGCGAAGCGGGTGTGCGCACATTGGAACGCCGCATCGGGGCTATCGCCCGCAAGGTGGCCACCCGCGTCGCCGCGGGCGAGGCCGAGCCTGTGCACATCTCTGCCGACAATCTGGCCGACTGGCTGGGGCGGCCCAAATTCTTCGATGAAGCCCACGAGTGGATCAAGGCGCCGGGCGTGGCCACGGGGCTGGCCTGGACGCCTTTCGGCGGGCAGGTGCTCTACATCGAGGCCACGGCCATGCCGGGCAAGGGGCGTCTCACCCTCACCGGGCAGTTGGGCAATGTGATGAAGGAATCGGCCATGACCGCGCTCAGCTACGTGCGCAGCGCCGCAGATCGCTACGATATCCCCGGCCAGTGGTTTTATCAGCACGACATCCATGTGCATGTGCCTGCGGGCGCACAGCCCAAGGATGGCCCTTCTGCAGGCATCGCCATCGCCACAGCCCTGCTCTCATTGGTGACCGGGCACTGTGTGCGCGAGGGTTTTGCCATGACCGGCGAGATCACCTTGCGGGGCAAGGTCACCCGCATCGGAGGCGTGCGAGAGAAGGTGCTGGCCGCGCACCGGCTGGGCCTGACCGACGTCATCCTGCCCGAGCACAACGAGCCCGACCTGGAGGACGTGCCCGAGGAGGTGCGGGAGCAACTGACCTTCCACTTTGCGCGCACGGTGCAAGATGTGTGGGATGTGGCCCTGTGCGAGGAGGTGATTCAGCCGCCGCCCCCGGGCCTGAACGATAACGGCGAGACGCCCGAAAGCCCTGACGACGTGGAAACGCCCGAGGCCGTCAACGAACCTGCTGTGTAACTATACAGGTATCCCACACAACGCTTTGCCACGAAGGCTCGAAGCTTTTCGAAGACACGAAGAAAACCTTCTATTTTTCCCTTCGTGTCTTCGTGGTTTTTGCCTCGCTATGATAGGGTAAACGTATAGTTACTCGCAATCATTGCAAACTGGTGATTAATGAGCGTCTATAGCCGTTTTTTGCGCAAGATGGTGATTCCCGCCGGTTCGAAACTGGCCGGATATGACGATTTCATGCCCTATCTTGCATCTCTGGAGGCCAGCCAATGGCATTCGCCCGAGCAGATTCAGGAATTGCAGAACGCCAAGCTGTGTCGTCTTATCCGACATGTCTCTCATCACACCGCATTTTATCGTCAGGTGATGGA
>WGCR01000161.1 GCA_015493675.1 Anaerolineae bacterium | reverse complement strand
GAGGAACAGGATGAGAAGTTTACGGGACATTGAATTTTCCTCCTTTTTGAGAAAAAACATGAAGAAAGGGGTTGGAAAAAAGTGGTGACAATCAGACATCATCAAAGAGGATGAGTCTAATGGATACCCGAATCAAAAAAGGAAGGCGTTCCGACCATCAGACAATTTCAGTGATTACCTCATTGTAATCGCTTTATTTTTTAGAACAATCGCGGGAACAAATAATTTGACGAGAAGGAGGTGCGACGCCGAAAAAAATATCAGGACAACCGTTGATTCAAGACATTTTACATTATGAATCTTCTGCAAAGAAACGACATTCTAAAAAATTACCACGATGAAGGGAATCTGTCAAGTGAACCGACCACTGAAAAGAGGGGAGGGAAAGATCAGGGACAACGGCGCCGAACGCGTCACTTCACCGCTTCACCGGAATGGATATCATGAGGTATAATGCCCATAATCAACAACCTATGGCTCCGCTGGCATTCAGCGGAGGCCCTCCCGGAGATTCTCCTCCCCCACCTATATTTCAGGATTAACGCGTTTTCTATGGAAATTTTCTGGTACGGATTGGCTTGCTTCCGTTTCAAAAGCCGCCAACTCACCATCATCGCTGACCCCTATGCGCCCGAAGTGGGGCTGACCATGCCAGCGGCGCGGGCGCAGGTCGTCACCGTCAGTCACAATGTGCCGGGGCACAATTATGTCAAAGCCGTCAAGGGCTACGAGCACGTGTTCAACGGCCCCGGCGAATATGAAGTCAACGGCGTGTTCATCACCGGCGTCGCCTCTTACCATCGCGGGGCGCCGGGCGAACGGGAACGCAACACCGCCTTTCTCTACGAATTCAATGATCTCAGCATCGGGCATCTGGGAGACCTGGGCGAAACCATGGATCGCAAACAGATCGAGACGTTCAACAGCCCCGATGTGCTGATTGTGCCGATAGGCGGCGGCGATATTCTGGATGCAGCCAAAGCCGTGGAAATCATCACCGAGCTGGAACCGCGCATTGTCATTCCCATGCACTATGCACAACCGGGATTGAAATTGTCGTTGGACCCACTGGAAAAATTTCTGAAAGAGATGGGCGCTGAAGCAATGGCGCCGCTCCCCAGCCTCAAATTACGCAAAGCGGATCTGGCAGGCGAGGAAACCCGCGTAATCCTGCTGGAATCGCAAGGAAACCCGTCATGAAAAAAACAATCACCCTTTTCACACTAATAGCGCTGCTGATGTTGGCGGCTGCTTGCGGCGGCTCGGATAAGGACTCGGGCCAGGCCAGTCCGCCGCCCGCCGGGCCGGCCAAGCCCGCAACCAATGCTGTTGATGCACCTTTACAGGAATTGGCGAAATCTGTCGAAAGCAATCCCTCTGCCGACGGCTATCTCAACCTGGGCAATGCCTACTCAGAACGGGCCCTGTTCGATGAGGCGGTCGAGGCTTATAAGAAAGGACTGGCCATCAATCCCAACCATTCAGCTATTCTCTCCAACCTGGGCGTGGCGCTTTATCAGATGGGGCGTTTCAACGAGGCCAAGGACCAGTTCGAGAAGGCGCTGAAAAACAATCCCGATGACGCTGCCACCACGTATCTGCTGGGCGCGACCTATCTGCAAATGGGAAACCAGGAAAAGGCCGAAACCATGTTCAAGAAGGCGCTGGCCATCGATCCCACGCTGCCCGAAGCGCATTTCGGGCTGGGCACGCTCTACATGCTCCAGAACAAAAAAGATCTGGCTATCAAGGAATTCGAGACTTTCCTGGCCGGACCGCCCGCCCAGGATCCCCGCGCTCGCAGTGAGGCGGAGCGCTATCTCAAACAACTGAAAAGCGGACAGTAAAACCAATTGCAGACATTCGAACGGTATCAGTTGTCTAATGGCCTGAGCGTTGCTTATGCGCCGATTCCCTGCGTGCGCTCACTGGCCATCGGAATTTATATCCCCGTTGGCGCCCGCTATGAGACGGATGAAGAAGCGGGCGTCAGTCATTTTATCGAGCACATGGTGTTCAAGGGCTGCCATGGCTGGCCCACAGCGCTGGATATTGCCAATGCCGTGGAAGGACGCGGCGGTTTTCTCAATGCCTCCACCAGTCAGGAATTCACCACTTTCTGGATAAAAATCGGCGCCCGGCACTGGCGCGAGAGCCTGAAGCTCCTGGCGTCCATGGTGCAGACGCCGCTATTGGATGCAGAGGAGATGGAGCGGGAGCGAGGGGTGATCCTGGATGAAATTGCCATGTATCGGGACATGCCCGAGGATTTGGTCTCGCAATTGAGCAATGAAGCGCTATGGGGGCATCATCCCCTGGGGCGGGAGATAGCGGGCGAGCCCGGAACCGTGGCCGCGCTCTCGGTCGAAGCGCTACGCGCTTTTCATGCCCGCGCCTACCGGCCCGAACGCGCCGTGCTCACCCTGGCGGGACTCATGGACGCAGAGGCGCTGCG
>WGCR01000160.1 GCA_015493675.1 Anaerolineae bacterium | reverse complement strand
GGCTTACACCCCCAGCCAGGCCGCGCGCAGTCTGGTCATGGGCTCCAGCCCCATTATCGGCGTCATCTCCCCCACACTGTCCGATCCTTATATTGCATCAGTCATGAAAGGATTGGAGGAAGCCAGCCATGATGCGGCTTATCAGCGTCTGGTGGCCAGCACCCAGGGAGATTCTTCCCGAGAGCTGGCGATGGTGCGGATGTTGTTGGGGCACAACGTGGGGGGATTGATTATTCTCAGCTCCCGGGCCAATGACGATTACCGGGACTTGCTGGAGCAGATAGACATTCCCGTTATTTTTGTCAACTCGTTGCACACGGGCGATCAGGTCTACAACGTTGCCACAGACAATGAATATGGCGGTTGGCTGGCCACAACGCATTTGCTGGAGCAGGGACATCGCCGCATCGCTTATCTCTCTGGCCCAAATCGGGGACGCTCTCAAACCGCGCGGGCGGCAGGTTATCGCCGGGCGCTGGAAGAAGCAGGGGGCTCCTTTGAGCAGCGTCTGCTTATTCCGGGCGACGGCTCCATCCGGGCGGGAAGAGAGGCGCTGCATTGGTGGATGAATCAGTCCCGGCATGAACGCCCCACCGCCATCTTTTGCTATAACGATCTTTCAGCGCTGGGCCTGCTATCCGAGGCCTATCAGCAGGGCGTCAGCGTGCCCGAAACCCTCTCGGTGGTGGGATTTGATAATGTCCCCATGGCCGAAATCAGCATTCCGCCACTGACCACCGTGGAACAACGTACAGAGGAGCTGGGGCGTCTGGCCGTTATCACATTACTGACCGCCCTGCAACGCAAACCGGTTACCGATGTTTTTCTGCGCGGCGATTTAATCGTACGGGCCAGCGTCAAAGCCATTTCGTAGGTTCCCCCTGGCGGCGTTTTCAATTCCGCCATTTTCTTCGTCAACAATTTTCATCTCAATCCATCTCACTCAAAGGAGACAACAATGTCTGACCAAAAAATTCGTGTTGCTATCGCTGGCGTAGGCAATTGCGCTTCGTCCCTGATCCAGGGCGTTTATTTCTATCAGGACGCCAAGGATGATGATTTCATCCCCGGCCTCATGCATGTCAATCTCGGCGGCTATCACATTCGCGACGTGGAATTCGTCGCTGCATTCGATGTGGACGCGGACAAGGTGGGCAAGGATCTGTCCGAGGCCATGTTCTCGGGACAAAACAACACCTATGTCTTCCAGAAGCCGCCTTATCTGGACGTGGAAGTGATGCGCGGACCGACGATGGATGGCCTGGGCTACTACCTGAAACAGGTTATCGAAGAATCGCCCGCGGAGCCGGTGGATGTGGCGCAAGTGCTGCGCGACACCCAGGCGGATGTGCTGATTAACTATTTGCCAGTGGGTAGCGAAGATGCGGTGCGTTGGTATATGGAGCAGGCCCTGGAGGCTGGCGTGGCCGTGGTCAATGCCATGCCCGTGTTCATCGCCAGCGATCCCGAATGGCAGCAACGCTTCTACGATGCGGGCCTGCCCATCATCGGCGACGATATCAAGAGCCAGGTGGGTTCCACCATCACCCATCGCATCCTCACCCGCTTGTTCGAGGATCGCGGCGTGCGCATCGATCGCACTTACCAGCTCAACTTCGGCGGCAACACGGATTTCCTGAACATGCTGGAACGCTCCCGCCTGATCAGCAAAAAAATCTCCAAAACCCAGGCCGTCACCAGCCAGGTCAGCGATTCGGAACTGTCACCCGAGAACATCCATGTGGGCCCCAGCGATTACATCGCCTGGCTGCAGGACCGGAAATGGGCGCACATCCGCATCGAAGGCACTACCTTCGGCAACGTGCCTCTGAACATGGAATTGAAGCTGGAAGTTTGGGATAGCCCCAACAGCGCCGGCGTCATCATCGACGCGTTACGCTGCGCCAAGCTGGGTTTGGATCGCGGTCTGAAGGGCGCCTTGATTGCCCCCAGCGCCTACTTCAAGAAATCTCCGCCCATCCAGTTCACCGATGACGTGGCTCACAGAAATCTGGAAGCCTTCATCGCCGGAGAGAACAACCAGACTTTGCCCCCCATGGAAGAAGAAACAACCGAGGCCCAGCCCGAACTGGCCTTCGCCTAACCCGCCATTGCTTCGTAAATAGAACGCGGATGACGCAGAAAAAGCTGATCTACGCAGATAAAAACAGATATAACC
>WGCR01000159.1 GCA_015493675.1 Anaerolineae bacterium | reverse complement strand
TAGCAGCACGTATTGGGGGGCGGGGGCGGGCCAGTGCTGGTAGGCGTAGGCCAGAAAATCGTGGATGGCCGCCGCCGACATCAGACCGCCGTTGAATTCGTCGTAGATATCCTGCACATCGATGACCCTGGTGCGCATGCCCTGGCCAGCGCGATACTCGGCCAGGCGCTGGGACGCGTCCCAAAAATCTCGATGGGTAATGAGGATGTAGTCCGCCCCCTGGCCCGGATGCTGCAAATTCGAGGGCGCATCCTGCTCGATTCGCAATGGATGCTGCAATGCAGCGGGGGCAACCACCAGATAACGACGTGTGGTCGACACGGTGTCGCTAAAGCGAACGGTCTGTGCGCCAGCGGCCGTGGTTTGCGTCCGAACCGCAGTTCCGGTCCGCACCGCTGGCAGATAGAGCGCATAAGGCAGATCGGGCGTTTCTGAATCGAGTTGCTGGACGCGGGCGGGATCGGTGACGTCGAAGATCTGGACGCCGCCCTGATTGAAACCGGTGATCTCGTAGCGCCACTGTCCTGGCCGCTCCACCTGAAAGAGAAGGGCCTGGTCCCGGGCCGCCAGGCGACGGGCGTAGCGCACTGTCAGCCAGTCCAGATAGACCATATCGAAGAACTGGCCGGGCGTATCATTCATAAGCTCTGCGCGAATGCGGTTGTGGCCGTTGCTGAGGATGTTCAGAGGCACAGCCGCATCGACGGCGTGCAGCGTGCGGCCCGCCCAGGAGTTTTCGTAAACGAGCGTGTCGTTGACAAAGAGCCGCATGTGGTGGGTTCCGGTGACATTTCCGGCGAAGAGGGCTTGCAATCGGGCCTCGCCCGCGTCGGCCACTTCATCCAGGGGGAGATAAAAGGTGCGGGCGTTGGCGTTATTGGCTCCGGCGGCCTGAATGGAGGCCCCGTACCAATGATCATGTCCCGCGGCCATGGGCAGGGTGGAGACATAGGTCAGATTTTCTTCATACCGGGCCTGCGCCTGATAAGCGGGCAATGGCTGGCCATCTTCGGCTCCTGTGCGGTGTTCCATTCGCATTCCCGCCGCCAGACCATATGTCAGCCAGTAAACATTGACGTTGGTGTAACGGGTGTTGACGCTCTGCCCGAAAAACAGGATGCTATCGCCGGGATCGAAGGAGCCGTCGGCCTCGCCCGACGCCTGGATAGCAATCTCCCGGCCCGCCTCGAACATCTGGAAGGTGCGGGGATCGATCTGCTCGACGGGCAGGCCTGCGGCGGCTAATTCAGCGTAGCTGAGCCGATAGGCGCCCGTTTGATCGACAAAAATCTTGAATGCCGGGTCGGGCGGCTGCCAGACGACGGCGTCATCCGGGCCTGCGGCCAACGCCAGAGCGGGAATGAGTATCAGCGCCAGCAGCGCCAACGCCAGAGAACTGAATCGCGACATGGGGAGGAATGGAGTAATCAATTGCCGGGAACCAGTGCGAAGTCAAATTCACCCTGGTGAGGGCCATCGCTGGTATTGCCGTTGCCGTCCCGGGCTCGGATGATGTAGTAGTAGTTTTGCGCTGGATCGCCCAAAGCGTTGGCGTCGGGATCCTGCCAGGGCGATGTGACGTCCGCTGCGTAGGGCGGGTCGGCGGGCGTGAAATAGGGGACGTCGATGGCGCGATACACATCATATTGCGTGGCTCCGCTGACATCGTTCCAGCTCAGTTGCACGCTTCCCGAAGCATCGGTGATGGCGGAATTGACCTGCCCCAGGGGGGAAGCGCCGCCGGTCTTGATCTTCAGTGCAGGATCGCCCATGAGCAGGTAGCCGTAGGGCTCGGTGGTGTATCCTTCGTCCATGGCATGTTGTTTGGCCTGAGTGAGGGCCTTGCCCAATTCCTGAATGCCGTCTGTGAACACCGCCAGGAAGAAGCCCTTTTCCAGTGCGTCATGACCGTAGGGATAGCCGTAGTAGGTGGGGGAGATGCTGGCGACCGGACCGACCGAGGTTTTGCGCACGCCATACTCGCTCACCGCCGAATCGGTGGGATTGTGGAAATAGCCCTCATCACAGCCCAGGTTGATCGTTACAGGCAGCTCGCAGGCGTTGCTGTTGGTGAGCTCATCCACCGCCGCTTCATTCCATATCTGCTCCACTGCCCAATAGTCTTTGGTGGAATGCCCGGTGTAACTGACCAGCAGCGCCCCGGTGTCATTGAGTTTGTCGATGATCTGCTGTCGGCATTCGTCGCCGCTGGTGGCGTCGCCGTCTGCGGCATAGTTGCAATCCTTGCCCAGATATTTCTTGACCGGCACGTAGGGATCGGGCAGGTATTTGACGGTGTTGGTGGGCGGGTCTTCATAGCCATCGGCCACGCCGTCAGAGAGATCCCAATACAGATTGCCATCCTCATCATCGGCGGTAAACAGGACATCGGTGGGCATGGGATCGCAGGAAGCGTTCTCATAGGCGATGGTTTTATCCACCATGGCCTGAGCTTCGGCCGCTGTATTCACCGGGAAACGGCCCAGATTCATATCGGGCAACGCATCGCCATAGGTGGGGTCGTCTTCCAGCGCTACGAATTGATTATCGGAATCAGTCTCTCCGGTGGTTTCGCCCACCAGCCGCAAGTAGACCGGGATATAAG
>WGCR01000158.1 GCA_015493675.1 Anaerolineae bacterium | reverse complement strand
GCGTCCACCGCCTCGGGAGGCCGTTGCGTTTCCACAAACAGCCCTGCGCACAAAGCTGTGCGTCTCGCAGATGCGAGATCGGCCCGCAGACCATGGCGCTCGGCTTTAGGTCATCGGGCTCGGATTGTTTTTATCATGCGTGATAAGGTTCAGGGCGTCATTGCATGAATGCCCCCATTATACAGGCGATTGCAATTCTAGAGAACTCTTGACAACTACTGAATAAATCGCTATACTGGTATAGACCACCTAACCACTATACATTTCCGATTTATCAGGGCGATTTATGATTGACAAAAGTTATCCTCTACCTATGTATTTCCAGCTCAAGGAGTTGCTGCGGGCCAAAATCGCGTCGGGTGAATGGGAGCCGGGAGACATGGTGCCGTCGGAGAGAGAGCTAAGCGAACAGTACCAAATAAGTCGTATGACCGCGCGTCAGGCGCTAAGTGAGTTGGCTACAGAAGGGTTGCTAAGGCGTGAACAAGGCAGAGGCACGTTTGTGGCGAAGCCAAAAATCGAGCATGGATTGACGCGATTAACAGGATTCACTGAGGATATGCAAGCAAGAGGGGTGCAACCAGGAGCCAGGGTCATACGGTTGGAGTTGATCTCCCCACCGTTACTTGCTGCGCGAGCCCTGCAAATTACGCCCGATGCAAAAATCTTACTGCTGGAGCGCTTGCGTCTGGCCGGCGGCGAGCCTATCGCCCTGGAAACCAGCCACCTTCATTTCAACGGAGTTGAAGAATTGCTGAACGAAGACTTCGAAAACAACTCGCTCTATCACATTTTGTCGGAGAAGCATCAGATCACGCCCGCCCGGGCCGAGCAGAAAATTGGCGCAGACCTGTGCAGCCGCCGGGAGCAGGAATTATTGGAGATCGAAGAGGGCGCGCCGGTGCTCAGGAACAAGCGCATCACCTATGACCAATGGGGACGTCCTTTCGAATACACCGAATCAGCTTATCGAGCGGATCGTTACGTCTTTCAGGCGGAATTGAACGCTTTATAAACAACAGGAGGTCATCATGTGAACAAAAATACGCCTTCATCTTTCCACCATCTACCCCTTCCCTCTCAACTCAGGAGAAAGAACGTGAGAACCAAATCTGTTTTACTTGTGATCGCGCTGGTTGCCATCCTGGCTGTCCTGGCTGGCTGTGCGCAAGCGCCCGCGGCCACCCAGGCTCCCGCCCAACAAAAACCCGCTGCCACGCAAGCCCCTGCACAGGAAAAACCCACTGAAGCGCCGAAAGCCGAGGCCACCGAGGCCCCCAAAGCAGAAGAGAAAGAGCCCGTCACTCTGACGGTCTGGTCGTGGCGCACCGAGGACGAGGATGCTTACAACGAGATCTTCGACGTGTATGAAAAAGAGCATCCCGGCGTGACCGTGGAATTCGTGCCTTTCGTCGCCACGGATTACAACAACATCCTGGCCACGGGCCTCACCGGCGAAGGCGGGCCTGACGTGGTTCAGCTTCGGGCGTACGGCGGCCTTCAGCCCCTGGTGGAAGCGGGCCAACTGGAACCCCTGGATGGCAAAGTCTCCACCCTCTCCAACTTCTCGCCCGACCTGCTCAAGGGCGCGACGGGCGTCAAGGATGGCCACATCTATGGCGTTCCCTTCGGCATCCAGACCCTGGCGGCCTACTACAACAAGGGCATCTTCGATAAGCTTGGCCTGAGCGAACCCACCACCTGGGATGAATTCATCAATATGTTGGAGACATTGAAAAAGAACGATTACATCCCCATCGCTGCGCCGGCCAAAGACACCTGGATGCTTCCCATCATCCACGACACCGTGGGCGCGCCCCGCTATGGCGGTCCTGAATTCGAGAAGAAGGTTCTGGCTGGCGAGACCGACTTCACCGATCCCAACTACGTGGCCTCCATCCAACTGGTGAAGGACCTGCAGCCCTACATGCCCGAGAACGTGGTGGGCGTCAGCTATCAGGATTCCCGCACCCTCTTCCTGACCGAACGGGCGGGAATGTTCATCGGCGGTTCGTTCGAAGTCGGCTATTGGCGCAACGAAGGCCCGGATCTCGACCTGGGCATCTTCCGCGTGCCTCCGGCCCCCGATTCCGTCATCGATCATCCTCTGACCCCCGGTTGGATGGACGGCTCCTACGGCGTCAACGCCAAGAGCGACGCCAAGGAAGAAGCCATCAAACTGGTGGAGTGGATGGGCACCAAAGAGTTCGGGCAGATGTTCACCGAGAAGATCAAGCAGCTTTCGCCGGTGCCTGGCACGGAGCCCAAGGATCCTCTCCTGGCCCAATTCTCCAAATTCTACGAAGAAACGCCCGCTTCCTACATGTTGCTGGTCGACTTCCGCTACGGCGATCCCTCTGGCACCACGCTGCTGGGCAACGGCATCCAGAAGATGCTGTTGGGCGATATGACCGCGGAAGAGGTGGCGCAGAGCCTGCAGGAAGGCATCTCCCAGTGGTTCCAACCCAAGAAATAATCACCTGATCCCCTGTCGTGGATGGTTGGCGGGTATCCCCCGCCCGCCAACCATCCCGCCCTGAGGAGCGCCGAGATGACCGCTACGACAGCCAATCGAGCCGGGAAGAAAAAGGGCAAACACGCCAAAGGCGTGGGCAGCGGCGCACCGCCATGGACGGTGATCGCTCTGTTCATCCTGCCTGCATTTTTGCTTTACACCCTTTTCATGGTCTGGCCCCTGTTCCAATCATTGTATTTCAGCTTTTTCGAGTTCAAGGGATTGGCGCGCGGCGGTTTTGTAGGGCTGCGCAACTTTCACGAGTTGTTCACTCGCTATCCGCTCAACGAGCAACTGCCCCGGGCCTTCTTGCACAACGTCTACTTTTTCATTGGCACCATGCTCATCCAGAACACCCTGGGGCTTTTATTTGCCAGGTTGCTTTATGCTTCCCGTTTTGGCAAACGCTTTTTCCAGATTGTTTACACCACACCCTATCTGATCAGCGCCCTGGTGGTGGGGTATCTGTGGAGCCTGATGCTGAATCCGCTGTTCGGGCCGGTGAATCAGGTACTGAAAGCCATTGGTATGGGCGCGTTGGCCCGGCCCTGGCTGGGCGATCCCGCCACCGCTCTGCCAGTCATCATCCTGGTCAATGCCTGGCAATGGGTGGGATTTCCCATGCTGCTTTTCTCGGCAGGATTGGCAGGCATCGGCGATGACTTGCGAGAGGCGGCCCGCATCGATGGCGCCACGAGCTGGAAACTGTTTCGCTATATCGAGCTTCCTCTACTGCTTCCGGTTATTGGCATCGTCACCGTGCTCACTTTCATCGGCAACTTCAACGCATTCGGCATCGTCTGGGCGATGGGCGGCGTCAATGGCGAACCGGCCGGAGCCACCGACGTGTTGGGTCTGGTCTTCTATCGCACGGCGTTTCGGGGCGGCGTCGATGCGTTTGGGCTGGCCTCGGCCCTGGCAGTGCTGATGTTCATCTTCATTTTCGGCGTTTCCATGATCATGTTGGGGCGTTTCCGTCGCTGGGAGGAGGATCTCACATGAGCCAGCCAACTTCTTCATCCCGACGCATCGATCTGGCCAATATCGGAGCCAATGTGCTGTTGTGGGGATACGCGGCCATTGTGCTCGCGCCCTTGCTGTTGGTGATCAGCAACGCGCTGCGCCCGACCCGGGAGATTTTCAAAAATCCCGTCGGTCTTCCCACCTCCCCCAGCCTCGACAGCTTTGTGAAAGCGTGGGAAGAAGCCAACTTCAATGTCTACTTTTTCAATTCGCTGATGATCACTGTCGCCTCGGTTATTTTAGCCACGGCTGTGGCCGCATTGGCGGGCTACATGCTGGGTCGCTACAAATTCACAGGCAGCCGCTTTCTCACGGCATACTTCCTGGCCGGACTCATGTTGCCCTTCCGGTTGGCCATTGTGCCCTTGTTCCTCTTGCTGAACGATATGGGGCTCGTGGATAATCGCCTGGGCCTGATACTGGTTTACGCGGCCACCGGCATCCCCTTTTCGGTTTTCATTCTATCGGCCTTTTTCCGGCAACTGCCCCAGGAGCTGAGCGAGGCTGCGCGCATCGATGGCGCGGGCGAGTTCACCATTTTCGGGCGGATTATGCTGCCTCTGGTGCGGCCCGCCCTGGCCACCGTCATCGTCTTCCAGTTCGTCCCCCTGTGGAATGATTTCTTCTTCCCCCTGGTGTTGCTGCGCTCCACCGACAAATGGACATTGCCCGTGGGCATGACCCGCTTCTTTGGCGAATTCCAGGCGGATTGGTCCACCCTTTTCGCAGGGTTGATCATCACGACCCTGCCGCTTGTTATCATCTTCCTGCTGGCCACCAAACAGATCATCGCAGGTCTGACGGCGGGCATCGGAAAATAGGATGAAGCATTGATTGAAACCCGTTCTGAACACATCCGATGGCATGACATTGACGCCTTGATGCAGCAGGGATTAGCGGCCACATTCCCGGCCGCTGTGCTCCTCGTCCGACAAAAAGGAAAGACGCTGTTCCATCGAGCCTACGGCTGGATAGACCCGGAACAACAACAGATTCCCGTCAGAGAAACCACGCTCTTCGATCTAGCGTCTCTGACAAAGTTGTTCACAGCCGCCGCCTTTATGACATTGGTTGGAACGGGGCAGACGTCACTGGAGATGCCTGTAAGCCATATCATCCCGGAATTTGGCGGCATTCGTCCCCTCCAGCAAGCCATCGATCCCCATACCAAGACGCCGCTGCCGATTGATCCGAAAAGCGTTGGGAAAAAGATAAACGCCAATGAGGTGACTTTTTGGCATCTGCTGACGCACACATCGGGCCTGGCTGCCTGGGAAGATCTGTGCCGTCGCGACAAAAGCGCTGATATTCCTCCAATGCCGCAACGCGTACCCCTGGCAATGCGCCGACACAGGCTGGAAGCCTTTCTTCATTCACCGCGTTTCGTTTCTCCGCCTGGCGAGCATTTCTTATACAGCGATCTTGGATTCATTCTACTGGGAGAAGCCATTGAAGGCCTGGCGGACAGCTCGTTGCCTGAATATCTCTCCCGGGCGATAGTCAGGCCCCTGGGCATAGAAAGTATGACTTACAACCCTCTGGGCCATGGCGTCCCTCATAATCAGATCGCCCCAACCGAGTTTTGCCCCTGGCGCGAGCGGCGGATTCGGGGTGAAGTCCACGATGAAAACGCCTCTTGTCTGGGAGGCGTGGCAGGTCATGCCGGACTATTTGCCACGGCTGAGGATATAGCTGCATTTGGCCAGTGTTTTCTGGCTGGCGAATGCCCCATTCTTTCATCTGATCTGGTCAAGATGATGATTCGAGAGCAGGTTTGGGAGGGAGATGAGCGCCGAGGGCTGGGCTGGAAGTTGCAGACGCCCGACAACAGCCCCGTGGGGCGGGCTTTAGGCCCACGAAGCTTCGGGCATACAGGCTTCACTGGCACATCATTGTGGATTGATCCTGATCGGGAGCTCATCGTTGTTTTATTGACCAATCACGTCTATTACGGCAGAGAGGGTGAAGCCATTAAGCGTTTCCGCATACGGCTGCACGATACGGTGGTTGCTGTGGTGGATCATTTCCCGGAGGCCGTGCAATGACTTCCTTTGTGATTGGCGTCGATGGCGGCGGCAGCAAGACTGAAGCTGTTGTTCTTGATGAAAGGGGCCTGGAGTTGGGCCGTTGGCGAGGCGGCTCCTCCAATTT
>WGCR01000157.1 GCA_015493675.1 Anaerolineae bacterium | reverse complement strand
CCAGCAGCCAGGGGTCTGCAGCGCCCAGAACATTCAGAAGCGCATCCCCCATCCACTGAGCCAGGCCAGAGTTGATCATGGCCGCCTCCAACGAGAGGATGCCCGCCAGCAGCACCAACACCCGCTTATCCAGCGAGGCATAGGCTTCATCCAGGGAGAGAACCCCCATTGCCACCATCAACAAAGCCCCGGCCAGAGCGCTCACAACAATAGGCGCTCCCAAAATGGCCGTCACCACCACCGCTGCCATAATGCCCACAGCCCAGAGCGCTTTCGAATTATGCGACACTGGCATGGGCACATCCACTAACAGCAAGAAATCAGGATTATTTTGTAATTTCACGAGATTGCGCTTATCGCCGATCACCAGCAGCATATCACCGGGCATAATCGATTCGTGGGTAAATTTGCCAATCAGAGTCATACCCCGACGCAACATCCCGATGGCCTCCACACCGTAACGGTGTCGAAAATCAAGCTCCTGGATGGTAAAGCCCAAAATAGATGACGCTGGCGCCACCACGACTTCGGCCATGCCGACCTCATCACCCTGAGAGAGCACCTTTTCCTTGACATCGCTGAGAGGGGCAATCTCCAGACCATCGGCCTTCTCAATGGCGAACAGTTGCTCCAACGAGCCCCTGACCAGAATGACATCATTGGCCCGGATATGACGCGACCGGCCCGGCAATAAAATCGTGCGTCCATCCCGTAGAATATCCAGAATGGTAATATCGTAGCGCCGAGTCAGGTCCAGGTCCCCCAGATTCTCCCCCACCAGTGGTGAATCGGGCGAAACGACAATCTCGCTCAGATACTCCCGCACTTCATATTTTCCCAACAAGTCAGACTCAGCGGGTCGAATCGGCAACAATCTACGCCCGATAAAAATCATATAGAGCACGCCTGCCACCACAGTAATCATCCCCAAAGGCGCAAAATCGAAAAATTTGAACGGAGGCAGCCCCGCCTGCACGGCAATGCTACTCACCAGCAAATTGGTGGATGTGCCGATGAGCGTCAGTGTGCCCCCAAGGATCGCCCCAAAAGAGGTGGGCATCAACAAGCGCGAAGGGGAAATATCCATCGTCTTGGAAATGCGCAGAACGATGGGGATAAAGACTGCTACAACCGCCGTGTTGAGAATGAAAGCGCTGAGGACAGCCGTCGTCACCATCAACAACAAAATGATACGCATCTCGCTCTTGTTTGCCAGATGGATGATGTAATTCCCCACCAGGCCCGGCACATCGGTGCGCTGCAATCCCGCGCTGAGTACAAACATCGCAGCGATGGTTACGGTGGCAGGATTGGAAAAGCCCGACAACCCTTCCTGGGGCGTCACGATCCCCAGCACCATCAACACCACCATAATCCCCAGCGCCACTAAATCTATCCGCACGCGCTCCGTCGCAAAGGCTACCAGCGCTACTATCAGAATGCCTAAAACGAGCAAACCCTCTATCATCATCAATATCCTGAAAACACCTCGCCATGGGCAGGTGGGGCTATCATGCGATGTCAGAAAATGGTTTTATCACAGATAGATGACTTTAAGCCTTGGGATAGACGCAAACAGCGACTGTGGGAGTCATTATAAGCCATCTCTATCAAAACCGGAATGAGCGTCTTATCAAAGATATCGCATCCCACAAAAGAAGATGATATTCGATTCACTATACAGTTATGTCACCCGCATATTTCATCCACTAACGCCCATCAATATCTTATGGCAAAGCTAAAGAAGCGCACATCAACAACCGTCTCGGAAGGCCATCTATTTTGATGACAGTGGGAAATGAGCGCGCGATTGGAATTTGACTAACACAAAATGTTTCAGGTAAACTATGCAGACTTCAAAATACAACATCAATCTTATGGCAAACCATAATATAATCGATCCCATGTCTGAAGCAGCGGAGATGTATTTACTCCGCATTGCCTTGCTCTCTCAGAATGACAGCCCTGTCCCCATCTCGCAATTAGCAGAGACGCTTGAGGTTTCTCCTATTTCGGCCAATCAGATGTGCCGCAAGTTGGAAGCCAAAGGGCTTGTGGATTATCAACCCTATAAAGGCGTCACCCTGACTTCACGAGGCGAGGCTATCGCTCTGCGCGTCCTGCGAAAACGTCGCCTGTGGGAAGTTTTTCTCTCCGAAAAACTGGGGCTGTCCCCCAATGCAGCCGAAGACATCGCCTGTCGGTTTGAACACGTCACGCCCGGAGAACTGGCCGAAAAACTGGCGGAATTTCTGGGGCATCCTATACTCAGCCCCCAACGCCAGCCCATCCCCCCGGGCCTGAGCGATGGTTCCCGCCAGGTTCGACGTCCGCTCACCACCCTGGGCGTGGGACAACAGGCGCGTGTCGTCAAGATCATCGCAGACAACACCCTGAAGACTTTTTTACAGAAACAGCGCCTCGGTCCCGGTGCGGAAATCAAATTGCTCGCCGCAGCTGATGATCAGGCCATACTCCTGGAAGCAGCAGGACAATATATTTCCCTCAGCTTTGACACCGCTCAAAAAATCGACGTCATTCCCATCAATGCGCTCCACTCTCAGCCAGATGCAACAGCCTCTGCTGATTGAATCAATGAGCTATCACTTTATGGCACCAACACAGCCGACAACAACCACAAAAGTTGATATCCATCATCGCACTCGCCTGCTCAGCAGCGTCCGGCGCGGCGAGACAGTGCAATTAACGCACATTGAAGCCGGTCGCCGTCTGGCCCGTCGTCTGGCGGAACTGGGGCTCACCCCCGGCGTCACTATTCAGGTGCTGCATGTCAACGGCGGGCCCTTGCTGATCGCCGTACGCGGGGCGCGGCTGGCGCTGGGCAAAGGCATGGCCGAAAAAATCCTGGTGACGCAGCCCGAGGATGGGAATGTCTGAGTTCACCATTGCCCTGGCGGGGAATCCAAACACCGGCAAAACCACTATTTTCAATACACTCACCGGCTCCAGTCAGCATACGGGGAACTGGCCCGGCAAGACGGTGGCGCGAAAAGAAGGCGTTTGGCGACACGATGGCGATCTTTTTCACATCGTGGACCTGCCAGGAGCGTACAGCCTCTCGGCTTTTTCCGCCGAAGAGGTCATCGCCCGGGATTTCATCGTCGAAAACCAGCCGGACGCCGTGATCGTGGTGGTGGACGCCACCAATCTGGAGCGCAATCTTTATCTCGCCCTGCAAATTTTGGAAATGACGCCTCATGTGGCGCTGGCGCTGAACATGATGGACGCCGCCCGGGCGCAGGGACTGAAAATCGACATCCCCATGCTGTCCGACCGGTTGCGCATTCCCGTCATCCCCATGACTGCCCGGGCAGGCAAAGGGATGGTGCAACTGGAAGAGGCCATTGCCGGCGCCGCTCAAAAAGGGCGAGAGGCGAAACAGGTTGCAGGCTTCGAATTCACCCCGCCATTTCGTTATAGCCAACCCATCGAAACCGCCCTCAACCGCCTCATCAAGGCCATCAATCAACAGCATCCGCTCAAAAACCATTACCCCGAGCGCTGGTTGGCTCTGAAACTATTGCAGGAGGATGAGACCTGCATCGAAAAGATCTCAGCCATCCCCGGAACCGATGACCTGCTGGCTCTGGCCCGTCATGAAGCCACGCATTTGCACTCGTTTTATGGCGAAGACCTGGACACCATCATCGCCGAAGAGCGTTACACCTGGCTCAATGGGCTGGTGCAACAAGTCGTGCAGGGCCGCCTCCAGAGTCCCACTTTTTCCGACCGGGTGGACGCCGTCATCACCCATCCGGTGGCGGGCCTGTTTATCTTCTTCGCCATCATGTGGGTGGTATTCAAACTCTCCACCGACGTGGCTGCGCCCTTTGTCAACTGGATCGACACCTTTGTCAACGGCAATTTTGCCCACTGGGTGACAGAATTACTGGCTCTGGTCCATCTGGAAAACACGTGGTTCGCCAGCCTGATCATCGACGGCATTCTGGCGGGCGTGGGGGGCGTGTTGGTCTTTGTGCCTGTGCTCATGTTTTTGTACATGGGCATGGCTATCATGGAAGACAGTGGATATATGGCCCGGGCCGCCTTTGTGATGGATCGCTACATGCGAAAATTGGGATTGCACGGCAAGAGCTTTGTCCCCCTGGTGCTGGGTTTCGGCTGCAATGTGCCCGCCATCTACGCCACCCGCACGCTGGAAAATCCCACCGACCGCATTCTCACCGGCATGTTGGCGCCTTTCATGAGTTGCAGCGCCCGTCTGCCGGTCTATGTGCTGATCGCCACCATCTTTTTCCCTGAATACCGCACCTCCGCCGTACTGACAATGTACATTCTGGGGATTATCATGGCGCTGATTGCAGGCCTGTTGCTTCGCAAAACCATCTTCAAGAACTCGGAAGCAAGCGCTCTGCTCATCGAAATCCCATCCTATCGTATGCCCACCATCCGCAATGTGTGGACCGAGATGTGGCAACGAACCCGCGCCTTTCTGGAAAGCGCCGCCACCATCATCATGGGCGTCAGTATCGTTATCTGGCTGCTGATGGCCATCCCGGTCAGCGGGCATGGAACTTTTGCAGACACCCCCGTGGATGACAGCGCCTTTGCCCATCTGGCAGGAGCCATCAGCCCGGCATTCGAGCCGCTGGGATTCGGCAACTGGGAAAACGCCAGTGCATTGATCTCCGGCTTCATCGCCAAGGAAGTGGTGGTCAGCACCATGGCCCAGGTCTATCATGTTCCCCAGGAGCCGCAGTCTGGGGCGGAAGACGCCGGATTCTGGGCCCAGGGCAAGGATTCGATCATCGGGCTGTTTCAGGCCACGGTGGACACCATCAAATCCATCCCCGCCATCATCGGCATCAATCTCTTTCCGCCCGAAACAGAATCTGAGCCGCCAGCCATGATGACGGCCATACGCCAGGGTTTTGAACAAAGCAGCGGGGGCTATGGTGCGCTGGCTGCTTTCGCCTTCATGGTCTATGTGCTGATTTACAGTCCCTGTGTCGCCACCATGGCCGCTCAGCGTCAGGAATTGGGCGCCCGCTGGATGTGGACCAGCATCGCCATTCAACTGACCCTGGGCTGGATTCTGGCATTCGTCGTCTTTCAGGGCGGCAAACTCCTCCTCTCCTGATCCTTCTCTCTCCCATTTATCATGCTTCACGCCATCTTACACGAACTTCAGATAGCCCCCGGGCCCGTCACCATGCAGCAACTCAGTCGCAAACTGGGCGTCCAGCCCGGCGCGCTGGAAGGCATGATCCAGTTCTGGGTGCAGAAAGGACGTCTGGTCATCGATGATGGCATGAACGGCGCAACGGAGATCAATGTCTGCGGCGGTAAAACCTGCCTGCGAGCCTGTCCCGGTCCGGCTCAATGCCCGCTGGTCTCCGATCCTCTTACCTCTTACACGCTTCAACGCAAGTCAAAAGACTAACACTCCGCATCACGCCACCACCACCTACAAAAATGATGACGCCACAACGTTCCCTTATTGCCATTGCCGTTGACGACAAAGACACCTTGTGGGGCGGCCATTTTGGCATGGCCCCGCTTTTCATCCTTTATTCCCCGGCTGGCGAGCTGACAGAAAAGCGCCCCAATCCTTATGGAGCAGGGCGCAGCCACAAACACCACGATGATCCCAAGCTCATCATCGATCTCCTGCCCGAGTGCGCTGTTTTCATCGGACGACGCATGGGTGAGGAGAGCAAACGCAAGCTCGCCGAAAAATTCGGCATCGACGCCGTGCTCACTCCCCAAAAAACGCCCGAAGCTGCGCTTCACGCCTATCTGAACAAAAAATAGGCTGACATCCCGCCTGCTCCGCGCATCCTGCAAAATTCCCACACACCACACACACCACATTTTGGCTCAACTGGATTCTATGGGGTCTCCAGACCTCCGGGAGGTGGACGAGCAGCTTTTGGTTTGACCGGGCGGTTTTCGTCCACCCCCCGGAGGTCAAAACGCAGTCCCCCATGAAATCTAAAGGGTGCGTTCATTTTCGATTGAACTGCGTAGGCCGCCCGCCAGCTTGTAGGGCTAGCCCGACCTCCGGGAGGTGGGTGCAAAGGCCGTGGAGAACATTTTCATCCTTGCCTGGCGAAAAGGTGGCGGGCAGCCAACAAGTTATCACCCACCTCCCGGAGGTCTTGAAAGCGGTCCTGCGTTCGCCAGCTTCGACCTCCAACTCATTTAGGACGCACCCAAATCTAAAAGAGCCCACATTCGTATTCCTGGAGGTCCGTCCGATGCTCGCATCCTCTTTGCTCGCCCTGCGCGAAGGATTGGAAGCCGCACTGGTGATTGGCGTCATTATTGGCGCCCTCTACAAACTTGATCGCCCCGAACTCAAACCCGCCGTCTGGCTGGGGGTGGCAACCGCCATTCTTTTCAGCCTGCTGGCCGCTATCGGGCTCTACCGCATTGGCGCTGCGCTGACAGGCGACGCCGAAAAGATATTCGAAGGCGCCACCATGCTCCTGGCCGCGGGCGTTCTCACCTGGATGATCTTCTGGATGAAACGCCAATCCCGCGACATGAAACAAAATCTGGAAGACAGCGTGCTGACGGCCAGCCGCAAAACCGCGTTTTTGTCCCTCTTCCTGCTGGCATTCATCACCATCATCCGCGAGGGCATTGAGCTGGCGCTGTTTCTGACGGCGGCAGCCTTCTCCACCGGAGGCAGTCAGGTCATCTTCGGCGCGATGCTGGGAATGAGCATCGCCCTGTTGCTGGGATGGCTGCTCTACACCTCCAGCGTCCGCCTGAATCTCCACCGGTTTTTCAACGTCAGCAGCTTTTTGTTATTGATCTTTGCTGCGGGCCTGGTGGCTCATGGCGTGCATGAATTCAACGAAATCGGCTGGATCCCCGCAATGATCGATCCCATCTGGAATATCAACCATCTTCTGGATGAAAGTTCACCGCTGGGGCAAATTCTGAAAGCTCTGTTCGGTTACAACGGCAATCCCTCCCTTACCGAAGCTCTGGCGTACGTCGGTTATCTGATCGCCATCATCATCGGATTGCGTCTGGCTGCAATGCCGCGGCAGAGCCAGCAACTCGCCTGACAGCATTTGGAAGCTTGCTTCCTTTGGCAGCCCTCCCCGGCTCATGCTATAATGCCCAAACTGGAATCCGCCAGTCGATTTGTCCGCCTGCGCAATGACGCGCACACAAACACATTCCTTGCCGCTGAGGTGCGGATATGGCAGACGCTCAAACAGAACAAGTCCAAGCGCCCCAGGAACAAGACCCAATCATGTTGGCGAAAACCCGGGCCGCAGAACGAATCAAGGCTCTATTCCATAAAGAAAAAGAGGCAAACATGAACGACGAAAGAGCCGTGGAACGGTTTTTGAAATTGAAGTCTCTTGAAAAAAAACGCTTCAACAAAGAAAAACAGTTGGAAGCGTTGAAACAGCGGCTGTGGTATATCGCACCACGCCCCACGCTGGAGCAAAAATTGAAACGGGTGCGTCCTAAATGAGTTGGAGACATGGTCAATTTGGTAGAATGACGGCGACAACCAATCGTCAGAACACTCACCAGGAGAGAACCATG
>WGCR01000156.1 GCA_015493675.1 Anaerolineae bacterium | reverse complement strand
TTGCTCATCGGCGGCGCGGGCGTAGCCCGGGGCTATCTCCACCGCCCCGACCTCACCGCTGAAAAATTTGCGCCCGATCCGTTTTTCCGGGCGGATGAAGCTTCGGGCCTGGTCACAGCAGCTCTTGAGCCGGATTCGCAATCTGGCGGCATCGGAAACCGTCTCTATCGCACCGGCGATCTCGTCCGATGGAACATCCGCGGCGAACTGGAATTTCACGGTCGAGTGGATCATCAGGTGAAGGTGCGGGGCTATCGCATCGAATTGGGGGAGATCGAAGCCCGACTGCTGGCCCATCCTCGGGTCAAGGAAGCCCTGGCCCGGGTCTTCGAGCGGGCCAATGGCGACAATCGCCTGGCGGCGTACGTCACCTATGAGGGCGATCCGCCCACCGTGGCCGACCTCCACGCCTTCCTGAAGCAATCCCTGCCCGATTACATGATCCCCGCCCACTTCTTCATCCTGGACGCGTTCCCCCTGGCGCCCACGGGCAAGGTGGATTTGAAGGCTCTGCCCTCGCCCGACGGCCATCGTCCCGACCTGGGGCGTGACTTCGCGCCCCCGCGGGATGCGCTGGAGGCGAACCTGGCCGAACTCTGGGCGGAGGTGCTGGGCGTGGATGCGGTGGGCGTGCACGACAACTTCTTCGAGCTGGGGGGCGATTCTCTGCGCGCCGCCATCGTTATCAACCGTCTTCAGGCCGCGCTGGATGTGGTCATCTACGCGGTGGCCCTGTTCGATGCGCCCACCATAGCCCAACTGGCCGAGTACCTGCGGGCCCGGTTCCCGCAGCCGGTGGCCGCATGGGTGGGGGATGAGACCCTGGCCCGGGCTGAGGAAGCGCCTCCACTTCCATCCAAAGCCATCACTGAGGCCGACATCGACCGCTTCCGGCAGTTGATTTACACCCACACCCATTTCGTCACCCCGCCCGATGCGCCCGAACCGGAGCCCCTGCCCAAGAACCCGCCCGCGACCTTCATTCTCACGTCGCCCCGCTCCGGCTCAACCCTGTTGAGGGTAATGCTGGCGGGGAATCCCGCGCTCTTCTCGCCCCCCGAGCTGGCCCTGCTTTCCTACCGCAGCATGGGCGAGCGGGCGCAGGCCCTATCCGGTCGTGACGCGGGCTGGAATGAGGGCCTGTTGCGGGCGCTGATGGAGCTATTTGGATGGCGTCTGGAAGAAGCCAAAGCCCAATTGGCTGAATTCGAGGCTGCTGACACGCCCACCCAGTCTTTCTATCGCTTTTTGCAAGAGGCCATGGCCGGGCGCATGTTGGTGGACAAAACCACCACCTACGCCACCGATCTGCGGGTGTTGCGCCGGGCCGAAGCCTGGTTCGAGAACGCCCGTTTCATCCACCTGGCGCGCAACCCCAACGCCGCCATCAAATCCTATGTCGATAGCAACATCGATCAGGTCTTCGGGCATGACCTGCCTCTGACTGAGCGGGAACATGCCGAGCTTTTCTGGCTTCTCACCAATCGTAACATCCTGACGTTTTTGCAGGAAATTCCGCCCGACCGGCAGTTTTTCCTCCATTTCGAGGACCTGGTGAAACGCCCCCGGCCCGTCATGGAGGCCCTGTGCGATTTTCTGGGCGCGCCCTTCCATGAGGAGATGCTCTTCCCTTATCGCGGTGACAAGATGACCTCTCCGGTGCATCCCGAAAGCCGCATGGTGGGAGACCCCCGTTTCCACAAACATCGCACCATCGAGGCCGACATGGCCGAAAAATGGCAGCGGCCCGAGGATGATCTCATCAGTCCCATCACCTGGGCGCTGGGGCGTCAGTTGAACTATGACTTGCCGCTGCCCCAGCCTCCCCGCGCGCTGGCCCGCATCCCCATCCAGCCGCTGCCTCCTGACGCAGAAACGCCCCTCTCCTTTGCCCAACAACGGCTCTGGTTCCTGGATCATCTGGAGCCGGGATCGCCGCTCTACAACATCGCCTCCGCGGTGCAGCTCCGGGGCGAGGTAGACCTCCCGGCGTTCGAGGCCGCACTCAATGACATCCTGCAACGCCATGAAGTGTTGCGCACCACTTTCCACAC
>WGCR01000155.1 GCA_015493675.1 Anaerolineae bacterium | reverse complement strand
TGTACTGAAAAAACCTTCAACACGGAGGCACAGAGCGCACAGAGGAAGAAAAGGGTGAGATTTGGAGAGGAATTTCTCTGTGAACTACCACTATTTTCTCCGTGTCCTCCGTGTCTCCGTGGTGAAATGACCTTTTTGCAGTGGAGCCAATCATTCGTGGGCAACTCCCTCTTTTTGATGATCAACATGCTGGCTCCCCACGTTTTTGAAGCAACGCCCGAACAACTCGACGCCTACATCGAGCTGGTGGAGGAAGCGGCTGCGTGGCTCTGGGCCCGGGGCGTGCATCAATGGCGACCCGGCGAGTATCGCTCCGCCCGGCCCGAGCTGCTGGCAAAACTCCAGAGCGGCGTTCTCATCCTGGCGACGAGCAGCGAAGCGCTGGCGGGCGGCTGTCTGTTGACCGGGATAGCGCCCCTCTGCTGGCCCGATACGCCCGACGACGCCCTCTATCTCAGCGGGTTGGTGGTGGCGCGCCGGGCCGCGGGCCAGGATTTTGGCGGGCGGATTCTGGATGAAGCCCTGGCGGCAGTGCGTCGTCGGGGCAAGGCCCGCCTGCGTCTCGATTGCTGGGATGGCAACGAATTTCTCAAAGCGTACTATCGGGAGCGGGACTTTCGGGACCTGGGCCGGGCGCAAGAGGAAGATTATTGGGTGAGATTATTCGAGAAAATGAGCGCCTCAGAGTGACATGAAACCATGCGGGTGGAGTGATCGTACAAAATATGAGGCCCTGCTTCATTCGCGATCCACGTATCGCCTCAGAACGAGGAGACTTCTCTGATGACTCATAAAACAGGCTTGTTCCTGTTGTTCATTCTCTCCGTGGCGATGCTGGTCGCCTGCACCTTTGCGAAGGAAACTGTGGCCAAAATCCAGGAAATGATCGATACTATCTCCCCCCCCTCTGTGAGCTTTCCAGCACGTTGAAGACCCTTCCCAAACACATTGCAGAAGATCGAGAGGTCTTCTGGCAGATTCGAGAGATCATCCACCAGGTCAAAGGCTCTTCCCAATCTTTGCCGAGGCCTGTTCATCAACCAATCGCAATGATGGAGGCGGCTCATGTCTGTAATTAAGTTGATTTTTTGGAATGAAGCGGAACATCGCCTGCGTTTTCTGTGGCGCTTTCTGATTTTCCTTCTGATTTTCATCCCGGTGGTCATAGGAACGCAAAGGGCTCTCTACTTTCTGATACCCGGGCTTGGTGATGAGTTGCAAACAGAGGTTACAGGCCTTCAATTCCTGCAAGGCGCAGCTATCAGTGAATGGCTGTTGCTCATCGGATTGGCCGTGACCCTCCTGATCATCGGGCGGTGGATCGATCGTCGCCCGTTAGCGGATTATGGCTTCCATTTGGGAAAGCGCTGGTGGCTGGACTTGCTGTTTGGATTGCTGCTGGGCGCTTTGCTGATGTCGGGCATTTTCCTGACTGAATATCTGCTGGGCTGGATAAGCGTTACAGAGGTTATCAAGACATTTGCGGGAACGCCTTTCTGGCAGGGGATTTTATGGCCGATTGCTTTATTTCTGGCTGTGGGGATTTTCGAGGAGCTGCTCTCCCGCGGCTACCTGCTCACCAACTTCGCAGAAACCCTCAATTTCAAATTCTGGTCGCCAACCATTGCACTGGTGCTGGGCTGGATTTTCTGCTCCAGCCTGTTCGGCCTGGCTCATATCGGCAATCCAAACACCACAACCGTCAGCACCATCAGTCTGGTGGTGGCCGGACTTTTCCTGGGGTTGGGATTCATCCTGACCGGCGATCTGGCCATCCCCATCGGCGTGCATATCACCTGGAACTTCTTCCAGGGCAATATCTTCGGCTTCCCGGTCAGTGGCGGAAGCTATAGCGGCGTTACTTTCATCGCCATCGCACAGAAGGGGCCCGAGCTGTGGACGGGCGGCGCTTTCGGGCCCGAGGCGGGCTTGATCGGGATCCTCGCCATCGGCGTTGGCGCACTGCTCGTTTTGGGCTGGGTGAAATGGCGCTACGGCGGCATCCGCTTCCAACAGTCCATCCCCCTGCCTCCCCAACAAAAAACCTCCGAGGCTTCGAGCGCCCCGGAGGTCTGAAATGCTTGATGCGTGACGCTGGCGATTACTTGCCCAGCTTCTCTCGCACGGCTTCGGACATGGCTGGCACGACCTCGAAGAGATCGCCCACGATGCCGTAGTTGGCCACGCTGAAGATGGGCGCTTCAGCGTCCTTGTTGATAGCTACAATCACCTTGCTGGAGCCCATGCCCGCCAGATGCTGCACCGCGCCGCTGATGCCGGCGGCGATGTAGAGATCGGGACGGACGACCTTGCCGGTCTGGCCCACCTGATGATCGTAAGAGATAAAGCCGGCATCCACTGCCGCGCGGGAAGCGCCCACAGCAGCGCCCAGCAGGCCCGCCAGCTCGCGGATCAAATCAAAGCCCAGCTCGGGGTCTTTGGCCACGCCGCGACCGCCAGAGACGATGACGCTGGCCTCAGTGAGGCTCACCTCGCCCGTCTCGGTACGCTCGACGCCCAGCACCTCGTAGGGGCTGTCGACATTGGCCGGATCGACCAATACGACATCGGCGCTGGCGCCTGTGTCCTCAGCTGCCGCAAAGGCGCGCGGGCGCAACGTGGCGATCTGAGGCGAGCCATCCACGGTGACATCCACCAGGATGTTGCCGGAATAAACGCCGCGAACGCCTTTCAGCTTATCGCCGTCCACACTCAGCTCCAGGGCGTCGGCGATGACGCCAGCGGTTTTATCAGCACCCAAAGCCGCTGCCAAATCCCGGCCATTGCTGGTATGCGAGGCCAGGAAGGCGTCGGCGCCACTCATGTCCAGCACATTTTTCACATCCGCCAGATGGCGTTCAAGATCAAACAATTGACGGGTTTCGTCCTCGACGACATACACTTTTTGGGCGCCGCGTTTCACGACATCTTCCACCCCAACGCTGATTTTGTCGCCGATGATCACGGCTTCGACATCATCGCTGAGACTCAGGGCTGCGCCCAGGGCCTCCCAACTGCTGGCGACTACGTCGCCGCTATCGGTTTCGATATAAACCAGGAATTTCATTGTCATCTCCTCCTATAGCACCTTTTCTGCGAGCAGCGCATCGACCAGCGCAGCGGCGGCTTCCTGCGGCGAACCTTCGAACAATTGCACTTTGGCGTCTCGGGCGGGCGGCTTGCGGAAGTTAGTCATATGCACCACAGGCGCAGGCACTTCCACGCCCAGGTCATCGGCGGTGAGCACAGGCGCCTTCACCCGGGCCGCCTTGCGGATGTTGATGAAGGTGGGGTAGCGGGGTTCGCCGATCTCTTTGTTGACGGACACCACTGCCGGAAGCGAGGTCTTCACCGTCAGGCGGGCCTGTCCCACGGTGCGTTCTACTGTAATGCTGTCATCAGCGAGATCGACAATTTTGGCAACGCCGGTGAGAACGGGCCAGCCCAGTTTGCGGCCCAGGACCACAGGCAGGGAGCCGGAGTTGCCGTCCACTGTCATCTGTCCGGTGACGACTACTCCGACATCGCCATCTTTTTTCACTGCTGCGGCCAGAAGATCAGCCACGCCTGATACGTCAGCCCCGACGTTTTTCACCAAGGTGGCGTCCTTGCAGCCCATAGCCAGGGCGCTGCGCAGAGCGTCGATAGCGCCTTCGTCGCCAACGGTTATGGCGCCGGTCACGCCGCCATAAGTCTCCATGAGCTTCAGCCCCGCCTCGATGGCGAGTTCGTCCCACGGATTGACGACAAGGTTGACGCTGAACTTTCCGGAAGCCGCTTCCTCTGGCGTGATCTTGGGAAGCTCCGCCGTATCCGGCGTTTGTTTGATACAAACCAGATAGCGCATATTCAATTCTCCTTGTCTGAATAGAGATGGTTCAAGAGTGTAACGTGAAGAAAAGGAAAAGCGTCTGCACTGAAAGCAGGCCGAACCCCTTTTCCTGATTCACGGTGATGCTGCACAATGGGAGGATGGTTGTTTGACGTCCCCGGCGTCGTTTCCCCGCCCCGATCGCCGTTCTCGCGCGTAACCCCCAAATGAGTCACAGTAACCGTCTTTTCAAAAATGCCGGTCGGGATGCCGGGATGTGAAAGGGTGTGCATCATTGCAGGATGGATTGTTTGGTTTACGCTGGCAAAATACTTCGTCGGGATGTTATTATACTTTTTTATGACGCAGTGCGCAAAATTTTCAGCCGGTTATGAGAGCCATCTCACAAAAGCCCAGGCGGCGTTTTGGGCCTTCAATCTGTCAGGGTCGTGCAGGCGAAGACTGCCTTCACAATTGCGAACTACTGTTTAGTTTCTGGAATCAGGCGTTGTATGAACTGGCCGTGATATCAGTCTCTGAGGCCACCCATTCGGTATGGAAGAACTGGCCGCGGGGTTTGTCCACCCGCTCGTAAGTGTGGGCTCCAAAATAATCTCGCAGCGCCTGAATCATGTTGGCAGGCAGACGCTCGCTGCGATAGCCATCGAAATAGGCGATCGAGGCGCTCATGGCGGGCACAGGGATGCCCAAATCAAGCGCCACTTTAAGCACGATACGCCAGTTTTTCTGACGGCTCACCACAGCATCCCGGAAAAACGGGGCCATGAGCAGATTGGGCAGATCGGGCTGAGCCCGGAAAGCAGCGGTGATATCGTTGAGGAACGCGGCCCGGATAATGCACCCTCCACGCCAGATACGGGCGATCTCGCCATAGTTCAGATCATAACCATATTCTTTCGATGCTGCCCGTAGCAGGCTGAAACCCTGGGCGTAGGAGATGACTTTGGAGGCGTAAAGAGCATCTTCCAGAGCCGGAACCAGCGTGTCCTTGTCGCCAGCGGTCACCAGTCCGGGGCCTTCCAGCACCTGGGATGCGGCTATCCGCTCTTCTTTGTGGGCCGAAAGCGCCCGCGCGAACACCGCTTCGGTGATAGTGGTGGCGGGGATGCCCAGATCCAGCGCGTTTTGGCTGCTCCATTTCCCCGTGCCTTTCTGGCCCGCGGCGTCCAGGATGATATCGAGGACATATTGCCCGGTTTCTTCATCCTTCTTGCTGAAAATATCGGCAGCGATTTCGATGAGGTAACTCTGCAATAGTCCCTTATTCCATTGGCTGAAAACATCATGCAGCGCCGGATTGTCCATTCTGTAACCGCGATGCAGGACATCATAGCTTTCGGCAATGAGCTGGATGTCACCATATTCAATGCCATTGTGCACCATCTTCACGTAATGGCCCGCTCCCCGCGGCCCGATGTAGGTGACGCAGGGCTCGCCGTCAACTTTGGCGGCGATAGCTTCGAAGATGGGCTGCACCAGCTCATAGGCCTCTTTCTGACCGCCCGGCATGAGGCTGGGGCCCCACAGCGCTCCCTCCTCGCCGCCCGACACGCCCGTGCCGATAAACAAGAGCCCCGCTTCTTCCAGCTCTTTGGAACGTCGCTCCGTATCCATAAAGAAAGAGTTGCCGCCATCGATGATTAGATCGCCCGGCTCCAGAAAGGGCGTTAGCTGCTTGATCACCGCGTCAACGGGCCAGCCGGCCTTGACCATAATCATGATTTTACGCGGACGCTTGAGAGACGCCACCAGTTCTTCCGGAGAATAAGTGGCGGTGATGGCCTTGCCTGCGGCCGGGCCCGCGATGAACTTCTGCGTCTTGGAGCCAGTGCGGTTATAAACTGAGACGGAAAATCCGTTTCGGGCCATGTTCAGCACCAGATTCTGGCCCATAACTGCCAGTCCGATGAGTCCAATGTCGTTTTTTGTCATGATATTTTCACCTTGAATCGAAAAGGAATGTAACTGCTAACGTACTCGACTTTGAGCCTCTAAGAGCCACGAAGGCGCGAAGGTTTAAGAAGACACGAAGAAAACCTTCTATTTTTCCCTTCGTGTCTTCGTGGCAAAAAGTGATGGCGAGACCTTGGTAGTTACAAAGGAATGTGTTGAAAGAGATGCGTTGATGGAATTTTCAGACACGCATCCCAACGATGTCATAAGCTCCCATAAGCTTACCACAGAATGATGACCGCCGCCTTAATGCCAATGCTCCCTTCGTGGACGATGGGGCATAAGTCGTACATCAAAAACATGATTTGACACATGAAACGCTCTGTGCTATGCTCCGAAACAACTTCTTTTTGGATGCTATGCCCAATGTCAACCTCACGTAACGCCTTTCTTTCTCCTGCCAGCGCCGCCCTTGTGGCGAGTGGAGAAAACGCGTGTGCGAAGGATGTCTTTGGCGGGGCTTACTTTGGCTTTTATTTTGGCTATTTTAGCTTTAGCCAGTCGCTCCCCGCCGGGCAGGACATTGTGTAGAAGCACATTCAAACCTGTTTTTCCGAGCGTGGAGCGACAAGCCCACGCTCTTTTTGTTGTCTGAATTTTTGGGCGACGAACGCCAAAAAGCAGTGTGGGCGAAAGCTCCCATGACTGACAGGAGGTCTCTCATGCTGCAAGTTGGTCTCTGGTATTCCCAACCCATCACTACGCCCGCATGGGCGCATGTCACGCCCCCAAAGGAGCAGCCCATCATGGTCTGTCGAGGCGTTCGCGGTGCAACAACCGTCACCTCTAATTCCCGGCAGGAAATACTGCGGGAAACCCGCCGTCTGCTGGCGCTGATGATCCGGCTGAATGGCATCGAGCCGGAAGATGTCGCCAGCGCTATCTTCACCACCACCCGCGATATCAATGCTGAATTCCCGGCGTTGGCGGCCCGTCAGTTGGGCTGGTGGGATGTCGCGCTGCTGTGCGGGCATGAGATGGAGGTGCCCAACAGCCTGCCCCACTGCATCCGCATCCTGGTGCATTGGAACACCGACAAAAAGCCCGCGGATATCCAACACATCTATGT
>WGCR01000154.1 GCA_015493675.1 Anaerolineae bacterium | reverse complement strand
CCAGGATGTTGATGGGCAGGATGGTGGCGATGAGCCCGCCCGCGACCATAGCCAGCATTACGCCAATGCCGAAAGCCAGCGCCAGGATGCGGGTGGAGGGAATGCCCATCAGCTCGGCTGAGACGCGGTTATTTGCCACAGCCCGGATGTACTTGCCGGGCCGGGTGCGATAAAGAAAAATATAAAGCAGCGCGGTGGTGAGCAGCGCCACCAGCGAGGCGGCGATGCGGGCGCCGGGCGCTTTGAAAAATCCGAGATTCATCGTGCCCATGCTGTAATCCACATTGTACGAGGACGTGGACAGCATGGCTGTGCCAATGCCAATGATGATCATGTTCACCGAGAAGGTGGAAAGCAGGCTCGAAAGCGGCGGCGCGTCGATGACACGGTTGACGGCGATGAAATAAATAATAACGCCCAGAATCAGCCCCAGCAGGGCGACGATCGCCACCGCCAGGAAGGGATTGAGCCCCAGCAGCGTAAACAGCAGATACACCCCGAACATGCCCAGGGCAATGAGCGGGCCATGGGCCAGATTGATAACGTCCATGACGCCAAAAATCAGGGTCAGCCCCATGGCGGCGAGGCCGTAAATGACGCCGATCAGAAGCCCATCGATGGCGGAAGTAAACAGGACATCACCCATAAAATCCTCCTGAGATGAGAGCAGATGCGACGCACCTGCCGCAGCAAAAATCATTCACGCTGCGAGTCTGTGCGCCGCATCTTGCCTGGCGTGAGTAAATTAGTGGATGGGATAGATGGGTTTGGCCGTGGCGCCCGCTTCGGGCCAGACCACCTGTTTCACCAGCTTGTCGCCATCTTTCTGCCACTGAATCAAGATCATGTCATGGCCGACTTGCAGACCATGGGCGTCGGCAGAGGTGTCGAACTTGATGTGACCGAAGAAGATCATCATGTCGGTGGCGTCCAGCGCTTTCATCACAGCGTCTTTATCCACGGAGCCGGCTGTCTCGATGGCTTTTTGCAGAATCAGACCCGCGGCGTAGCCGCCCGCCACATGATAAGAAGGATCTTCGCCGTTATTCGCAGCCTGATACGCCTTGGTGAAGGAATCGCCCGTGGGACCGAACCATTCCAGACCCGCGGCCTTGGCGGAGTCGGGGGTGTACTTGGCGGCGGGCTCCCACTGGCTGGGACCGGTCACGCCCACAGCCGCATCGCCCAACTCGGCGAAGGTGGGCTCGGGCGGCGCCACCAGCAGCGAGATGAATTTGACGTCGGTGCCCTTTTCGTAGAGCTGGCGGGCGAAGGTGCTGCCATCCTGGAAGTGACCGCCGCCCAGAATCGCGTCGGGGCCAGCCGCTTCGATCTTGTTGATGATGGCGTTGAAATCCTTGGTGTCGGGATCATACCCCTCGAACAGCACCACATCCAGCCCCTTATCCTCGGCGTAAGCCTTGGCGGCCTCATTCACGCCCGTGGCGAACTTGGAGTTCTCATACACAAACGCCACCTTCTTGGCGTTGGGGTCCAGGTTCATCAGCAAGTCGATGGCGCCGGTGAGATAGCGGCTGGCCGGGGTGTAGGCCTGGTAAACCACCGTGTAGCCCTGCTTGTAGGTCTTGTCCGAAGCCGCGCCGGTAGTAATCATGGGGATGCCGTACTGCTCGGCGATGACGGCCGCGGCCGCGGTCAGACCTGAGGAGTAGGGGCTGATGAGGAAGTCGGCTTTGTCGTCAGTGGCCAGCTTGGTATACAGCTCCTGCACCCGGTCTTTGTTCGACTCATCATCATAAGAAACGGCCTTGAATTTCACCACCGTCCCGTCCGCCAGTTTGACGCCGCCCGCGTTGTTCACATCATCCATCCACATTTGCAGGCCGGTGGTCTGGCGGGTGGAGGAGACGTTGTATTTGCCCGTCTGCGAGGCGGTAAATCCGATGACCACCTCTTTTTCCTTGGGCGCCTCGGCCTTGGGCGCTTCGGTGGCCGCTGGTTGCTCAGCTTTGGGCGCTTCGGTGGGGGCGGGCGCTTTTGTCTTGGCTCCGCCACATGCTGCGACAGCCATGACAGCCAATAACAATACAGCAAGTAAGATCAGCAATCTCTTCGACATTTTTCAACTCCTTTTTGAGAATGGGAAATGGACAATCCTGAATGTCAGAAACATCTGGAGAATAATTTATGAAGTGATCGGACTTTTCACCTCCTTTTGTCAGGATAATTGAAGTAGCGTGAAAATGTCAGCCTTCTTGTATTGTTCTTTTTTTGTCGCACGGCTTTTGAAAAGTCGCTTCCCGCTTTAAGATGACAGGGGGACGCCAACTATAAAGTCGACGGTCTCTTGTCAAGAGTTGATTATACGAATGAGCTTATCTTTTCATCATTGAAAAGACGGGTGACCTTTTTGCTGATGCAAACTTTATATCATTTTTTCACTGAGACGGCAAGGAGTTAGCCGCCCAAAAAACGCTTTTAACAAGAAATCCGTCGATCTTTTGGCGCTGGCGCCGTTATCGATATCATCCTCCGCTGTTGCCTGGAACAAGCGAAAACCGGAAAACGCCGACCTCGTTGGAGTTGCCCGAGGCGTCACCCGGACGATTGATTCCGCGGATGATATAGTAGGCGTTGGCGTCCGCAGGAAGCGACGCGTCATCATAGTCCATGTGGGCGTCTCCGGGTGCGGGCAGTGTGTCCAGCAGCGTCCCCGAGGCGTCGGGATCGAAATAGGGGGCAGCGTCCCGCCAGACTTGATAGCGCAGATTGCCCGTTTGGTGTCTCCAGCCCAGCGTCATTATGGTTCCCGCCTGGGAGATGGTCACGTCGTCGGGGGCGACTGCAGGTGCGTCGAAAGGATCCCAGAAATTTCCGGTCATCACCAGCAGCGAAAGCAGGGTCACGGAGTCCTCGTAATAATCTTCATGGCGATTATAAACCAGATCGTAGAGGTCGTTGAGATACGTTTGATGCTCGGGCGTGGTCATCACCCCCACACCAAAAGGCGCGACAAAAAAACTGGTGAAGTAGTTGTCATAGGGCGCGCCATCCAGCGTGTAGCCCGGTTTGATATTGGCCGGGTTGCCGTTGGTGCTCTGCACAATCCAATTGGCCATCTTCTGGGTCTGGGCAAAGGATTTGGCGTCGTTGTTTAGCAGCGCATCCGTGCTGATGCGCCACGGATCCCGGCCCGCGTTGTAATCATAATCGCCATCGTGCGGGCCTTCCAGGAAATTGGGCGGTGCAGGTTTGGGAGCGTGGTTGGTGGCGGATTCGCGCACGATAAAGTCGGGCAGCAGGCCCGTGTTTGGGCTGTAATTAGCTTGAATCCCGTCGATATCGCTCTGCACGGCGACGACAACTTGATTCCAGAATGCGGCATCGTTAGCAGCCCGGCCCCAGGTGCGGAAATGCCCGAGCATGAAATCAGAGCTGCGCGGGGTCCACTGGTTATAACCATCCCCATCGCCATCCACCACCCAGTCGCCCAGCTCGGTGAGATGGCTGTCGGGCCCGATGGTGGATTCCCGAATGGCGGTAAGCAGGGTCAGGGCCTCGGCCATGTAATCGATATCGCCGTTGTCGCCCCATTGGGCGTGAGCCAGAAGCAGGCCATACGCCATGTCTGCGTCACCGTCGAAAGCGCTGTCATTGCCGGTCTCGGGATCGGGCGGCACCTGCCATCCCATCAATCGAGAATCGACATCGCTGGGATGGGCGCGGGCAAAACGCCACAGGCCGTCGAAATAGACCTGGGCCTGGGCGTCGTAGCCTGCCATGATAGCCGTGAGAAGCATACCATAACCCTGACCTTCGGACACGGTGCGATCGGGGTTGGTGTCGCCATAGGAGACGCGATACATCTGTTCTCCCTGATCGTTGGTTCCCGCGTCCATGAGATAGCGGGATTTCCAGTAGTCGTAAAAGGCCCGCACATCATCATCCAACTGGCTTTGGCTGCGATGGTTGGGCTTGATGCTGCCGGGCGAGTATTCGACATGCTGGGGGAAAGGATGTTGGGGGGCAGCGCCGGGCGTGGCAGTAGGCGTCATGGTCGGTGTGGGCGTGGGAGTGTCGTTTATGTTCACGAACATGATGTCATCCAGATAATAGGTGGGCTGCGCCGCACCGGTGCGTTCCTGCCAGACAACGCCGCTGATGAGCCGCCCCGCGGGGTAGTTGAAATCCGCTATGGGCAGCTCGAACAGGGTCCATGCCCCGGGCGTAGATGTGATGTTCACCGCATCGCCCGCCTCGTTGTCATTTTCATCATAAAGCTGCACCTTGATGTCATTGGCTCCCGAATCGCTGCCATAGAGCCAGAATTTGAGATGGCTGTAATCTGCGGGAGTGAGATCTGTGCTGCTGTGCAGATACAATCCCGCCCAGGCGTTGTTGTAGGTGACAGCCATAGAGTCATTGCCATTTTGCACTGGCGCTGAATTGGCAAGGTCCACAGTCGTCTCCCACGACCAGTTCTCCCATCCCGGCCCCAGCACATCATCATAAACGATTTCTGTGGCCAGGGGGCGGGCCTGAGGAGCAGCAATCATGGCCGTGCAGGAGATGGCAAGGACAATGAAAAACACCGCTATGAAAAAGACAACCGAACGAATTCTGGACGAAGGCATAGCCGGACTCCATAATAAAATTGGCGAGGTTTCTTTCATTCTGGAAGATTTTTGGTCATCCGTCAAATCAGCGAAGACAAAAAAGCGGGTTCAATCGGATTTCAAGGGGCGTGATGGTTCGTGAGTGTAGACTTCGGAGGTCTCGCCAGACCTCCGAAGTCTTTGGCCCCGTGCAACGCAGATAAACGCCAAAATCGCGCCCCCTGCAACGGTGTGCGCAGACCCCCCCCCTGAAATTCAGAAAGCCCAAAAGTGTAACTA
>WGCR01000153.1 GCA_015493675.1 Anaerolineae bacterium | reverse complement strand
CGGAAGCCCCCTGAATTCCTGTTGAGCCAAAGACTTTTCAAGACCTACTTAACAGGCTCTAGGAAGATGTCGAAATCACGCAACTATCCAAGCGTCTTCTTTCAAGGTGAAATGCACATCGAAAGCATCATTCCACCAGCCCGTTGCGCACGGCCCAGATGGCGGCCTGGGTGCGATCGGAAACCCCCAGCTTTTCGAAGATGTGCCGCACATGGGTCTTGACGGTGTTGCGGCTGACCACCAGAGTCTCGGCGATGGCGTCGTTGTTCAGGCCCAGGGCGATGAGCTTGAGCACCCGCAGCTCCTGCTGGGTGAGATCAGCCTGTTGCAGAGCGTCGGCCTCGGCCACAGGCGTGTGCACCAGCACCGATTGCAGCAGCGAAGCGTCAATGACCCGATCGCCTTCGGCCGCGGCCCGCACCACCCGCACGATCTCATCCGGCTCCGCATCCTTGAGCAGATAGCCGGCCGCGCCCGCGGCGATGGCCCGAGAAAGATACTCGGTGCTGGCGTACACCGTCAGCATCACCACGCTGATCTCGGGCAATTCCGACTTGATGGCGGTCAGCGCCTGCAAGCCGTCCATTTCGGGCATGCGCACATCCAGCAGCACCACATCGGGATGCAGCTCTCGGGCCAGGGAGACTGCTTCCGCACCCGTTCCCGCCTCGCCGACTACATCCAGTCCGGCGCCTACCAGCAAGCCGCGCAATCCGGCCCGCACGACGCCGTGGTCATCAGCAATGATCACGCGAATCTTCGTCATCGTCAACCAACACTCCTGATTCCTGAGTCAGAGGAAGACGCACAAACACCTGCACGCCTTCGCCGGGATTACTCGAAATGAGACAAACGCCGCCATCCAGACGCGCTCGCTCCTGCATGGCCACCAGGCCCACATGTCCCAAATCCGCATTGATTTCGCCCAAAGCAAATCCCTCTCCCCAATCCCGAATGAGGATGGTCAGCACATCATTTTTGGCACCCATGGTCACAGCCACCCGCTGCCCCGGTGCGTACTTATAAGCATTGGTCAGCGCCTCCTGCACGATGCGGAAGGCTGTAATCTCCACGTTTGGGGGAATCGTTGCGCCATCCAATGCCATTTCCAGGGTGAATTGCCATCCCGCCCGCCGCGCAATGCCCTGAGCCATTTCTCGAATCGCCGCCTCCAGGCCCAAATCATCCAACAGCGTGGGGCGCATGCCCTCGATGATGCGCCGCCCTTCATGGATAGCCGTGGCCAATTGCTCCATGCCATCCTTCAATAAGCCGCGGGCCGCGTCAGGGTCTTGCTCCAACAGGGCGGCATAATTGCGCAGCAGCAATCGCGTCGCCACCAGATATTGCAGCAAGCCGTCATGAATGTCGTAAGCAACCATGCGCCGTTCCTCTTCCTGAGCCGTCATCAGCTCATCCACCAGCCGTCGCAATTGTTCCCGTTGCAAGGCCAGCCGCTGATACAGATCGGCATTCTCCAGGGCGATGGACCCCTGCGCCATGAGACTGGAGAGTAATTTGTAATGCCAGGTGTCCAAAGCCTCATTATTCTGCCCCAACAATTCTACAATGGCCCGGCGTCGGGTGCTGATACGCAGCGGCGCATAGCAGATCACCCGGTCATCGGCCTGCCCGGTCACCATTTCTCCCACCGAAAGCTGTAAGGATTGCTTGAGCAACGCAAAATCATAGGGCGGACGATCTTCCTCCGCACGATTGGTCGTACCGGCGACGACCTTGGGATGGGCGTCATCATCACCTTCGGCCAGGCAATAAATGGTCACTTCCTGAATCGGCAGCAATTCCTGGATCGTAACAAGGGTCAACTGCAAAATCTCATCTCGCTCCACATGCGAACTGATGGTCATTCCCAGCGCCTGCAACCGATCCATCTGCTCGAAATAGCCGCGTGTCAGCCGGGCCAACTCATTAAACGACTTCGTCAACTGGCCAATCTCATCATTGGAGGTGATGGGCAACTGGCCGCTGAAATCACCCTGGGCCATCTTTTGGACGCCTCGCTCCAACGCCAGCACCGGCTCGGTGAAATTTCGGGCGAGCACCACCGTCAATAAAAATGCAATCAAAATAGCGCTAATCAAAATCAGTCCGGCAGTGATCCGAAAATCGAACAATGGGGCCAGCAACGCGCCAACCGGCTCAACGCTCATAATCACCCAATAACGCCTTGGCTGTTGAAACCAATACAACACCGGCGTATAAATCACCATATGATTTTCAGTAATCACATCGCCCGGCTGACCGGATAGCACCTGATCACTTATATCCGGGAAATCTTTTTTCACCGACTCACCGGTATTCAAATCCGCAGGCCCGCCCCATAATTTATCCGGATCAGGGTGCACCAGATAATACCCATCCTGATCCGCCATTATCACCTGCTCGGCATCCGTCCGTGGCGCATCCACGAATCTGAGCAGAACTTCTCCCTCAACATTGACCACGATAACGCCCCGAAAAACATTTTGCTCATAAATCGGCGTCACATAGCGAATGACAGGATGCAAAGGTTGTTCTAACTGACCATGCTCTCGATTCAAATCCATGGGCGAGATGTAGATATCGCCCGGAGCCAGCCTGGCGCCTTCGACAAAATAATAACGGTCCGATTTATCCTGCAACATATCCTCAGGCACAATAACCGTCCGGCCATCCACCGTGTCGACCCGCGCGATTTCCATCCCGGCATCATCCAGATATCGCACCTGATAATAGGCTGGATGCGCGGAGGAAAAAATCAGAAAATCCTGCTCCATCTGCCGCCGCCAGACTGCCATTCTCCGGGCGTCATCTCCCGCCGCCGCATCCAGGTACTCATTCAGACTGTTCAGATGAGAGAGATAGCGCACGTCATTATCAATACCATTCAGGAGCGTCTCAATCTGTCGGGCGCGGCGGGCCAACTCATCATGCGAGGAGCGAATCACCTCATCCTTGATGATATTCCCCGTAAACCAATTGCCATAGATCGCTGTCCCCAGCAGGGGAACCATGACCACCAGCATCACCGCCACCAACAACTTGGTGCGGATGCTGGCAGAAAAACGCCGGAAGTCAGGCCATCGCATCATAAAATCATTGTATCATACGCCCGAGGCCCGCAGCGCCGCGCTCACGATAGCCTGAGCTTCGCTCAGAATGCGATCGAGGTGCTGTTCGCCCAGGAAACTCTCGGCGTAGATTTTGTAAATCGCTTCCGTGCCCGAAGGCCGGGCCGCAAACCAGCCGTTCTCGGTCACCACTTTCAGGCCGCCGATGGGGGCGTCATTCCCCGGCGCCCGCGTCAGCCGCGCAAGGATCGGCTCCCCTGCCAGTGTTGCTGCGGTCACCATCTCGGGCGAGAGGTTTTTGAGAACAGCTTTCTGCTCGGGCGTGGCCGGCGCATCGATGCGGCGATAGACGGGATCGCCGAAGCGTTTTATCAAATCGCGATAATGCTCGCCCGGATCGCGTCCGGTGCGGGCCAGGATCTCCGCAGCCAGCAAATCCATGATGACGCCATCCTTGTCGGTGGTCCACACCGAGCCGTCCCGCCGCAAGAAAGACGCGCCCGCACTCTCCTCCCCGCCGAACCCATAAGCGCCGCTCAGCAAGCCATCCACAAACCACTTGAAGCCCACCGGCGCCTCGGCCAGACGCCGTCCCAATGCCGCGGCCACCCGGTCGATCATCGAACTGGAGACCAGGGTTTTGCCCACGGCTGCATCTGCAGGCCAATCGGGTCGATTTTGAAAAAGGTAGTGGATGGCCACAGCCAGATAATGGTTGGGATCCATCAATCCGGCGCCCGGGGTGACAATGCCGTGCCGGTCGTAATCGGGATCATTGCCGAAAGCCACATCGAATTTGTCTTTCAGATCGATCAATCGGGCCATGGCGTAGGGCGAAGAGCAATCCATGCGGATTTTGCCATCCTTGTCCACCGTCATGAAGCCGAATGTGGGATCCACATAGGGATTGACCACCTGGATGTCCAGGCCATAGGTTTCAGCGATGGGCTGCCAATAGGCCACGCCCGCCCCGCCCATGGGATCCACCCCAATCCGCAATCCGGCAGCGGCAATCGCGTCCATATCCACCACATGCTTGAGATCCGCCACATAGGGCCTGATGTAATCATGGGCGACAGTTGTCTCGGCGGTCATAGCCCGTTCGAAAGGCATGCGCTTCACCGCCTTCAGACCTG
>WGCR01000152.1 GCA_015493675.1 Anaerolineae bacterium | reverse complement strand
CAGATGTGTATAAGAGACAGATACTAAAAGTACTTTAAGATACAAAGTACATCACACCAACTCAGAGGACTTACAATGACTGTTGACAAAAACGAAGCGCAGGATTATCTCGCGACCATCGAAAAAGTGCAGCAACAGACGCGCCGGGCCCTGGCCCAGGGCGGCGGCCCCCTCTATCTCATGATCTGGGCCGCAGTGTGGCTGGTTGGATTTTTGGGCAACCAATATGCGCCCCCCGATGTGGCCGGAAAAATGTGGGCCGTGATGGATGCATTGGGCGTCATCGCCTCCTTCTTCATCGGCTGGAGAATGGCGCGGCGGGTGCGGCGGCCCGGCCTTGACGCCCGCATCGGCTGGTTCTGGCTGGCCTGGTTAACGTATGGCTTTCTCATTTTCGGTCTGGCGGGCGTCAGCGACGGCACTTTGATAAGCATACTCTTTGCCATCTATGCCATGTTCGGCTATGTGGTCATGGGCCTGTGGCTGTGGCGGCCCCTGGTCTGGATCGGGCTTGGAGTGACGGCCCTTGCTACTCTCTCCTACCTTTTCCTTCCCGCCTACGTCAATTTGATCATGGCGTTTCTGGGCAGCGGCGCCCTGTTTTTCAGCGGGCTGGATATGTACCGGAACTGGAGGTGAGTCGTGGCTAACCTGGACGCCATTATTCACCAGCCTGTGCGCTTGCAGATCATGGCAGCGCTCACAGCCCTGCCCGCTGACGCCCAACTCGATTTCGTGGCCCTGCGCAAGATGCTCTCCCTCACCGACGGCAATCTCAGCGTGCATCTGCGCAAGCTGGAGGATGCGGGCTATGTGGCGGTGGAAAAGGCCTTTGTGGGCCGTAAGCCCCGCACTTACATCGCGGCCACGCCCGCGGGCCGCCGGGCCTTTGCCGCGCATGTGCAGGCCCTGCAAGAGATTCTAAACCTGACCTGAAGAAGAAAGAACGCAAAAAAAGCGGGAGGCGAGGTGGGAGGTCTGCCGCAGCAGACGCGAACCCCCTGAAGACAGAGTACGTTTGACGCGCTTTGCCAGGCGTTGACCACATTGAAATTGTAAAGATGCAGGAAGGACGATCTGAACCATGCCTAATTGGTCATCTCCACCAGCCACGCCTTCACAGCCGCGTCCAGCTCCTCAAGACTGACGCCGAAGTATTGCTGCACGAACGCGGGCGTCTTTTCTTCGGCCATCTGCGACATGTGGGCGCTCGCAAACATGGAGGCGAACATGCCCGAGAACTTCTCGGCCAGTTCTGCGTCGGGAACCTGCGAATAGGCCCGGTAGAAGGCCATCACCTTGTCCTCACCGTATGTCTGCACGAGATAGGTGATGGCCGCGCCTGAGTAGAGATACTCGTAGCCCACGGTCGTGCCCAGAACATCGTGCTCGCCCAGGCTTTCGGCGCCGGTCAAATCCACCAGCGAAAGCTCGTTGAGCCGGCCTTCGGTCATCAGCGTGCGCAACTTCTCGGGCGGCGCCTGCTCCGCGTAGTACACCGCCGGCCCTTCACTGAGCCAGGGCGGGATGAAGGGGCGGGATTCCCTGGACAGGGCCAGGTGCACCATCTCGTGGGTGATAGTGGCGGCCCGCTCGCTCGCGGCCAGATCATCGGCGTGCTCGGCGAAGGCCTTGCCGTTGATGAAAAAGGCGCGGCTGTTCACATGCACCTTGTTCTCTTCGAAGCTGTATTGGGCTACGGCCAGGCCCAGCAGCCGCGTGCCCCCACGCCCGGTCAGGTCACGGAGGTCTTCCTCGGGCCCGGTGAAGAAGGCCACGTTCATGGGCTCCACCGGCAGCCCTTTCCCTTGCAGATCGTCGTAAGCGGCCTCTAGTTCCCGGGCCAGGGTGGCAGTGCGGGCCTCGGTGTCGGGCCGGGTGAAGATAAGGAAGTGCGGGGAATGGTCCACCACCACATCCCCCAGGAACCAGAAGGGCGTGAAGTCGTCGTTGTAGACGGCCGTGATCTGCCACGAGTCGCCCTGCCGCACGAAATCGTAGTCCGCGGTATAGCGGAAGTCGTTGTCCTGGGGAATGCCTTTCAGGGTGTAGCGGCCCCAGACGCTCACCCGGTGCATCTCACCCTGGTCCGCGCCCCGCAAGTCCTCGTTGGGGCTCAACTCCAGCGCGTAGCCGCTGAGGGGAACCTGCTGCATACGCCGGAAAATGGCCCGCTGCTCCTCCTGCAAATCGGGAGCGAAGGGGGCGAGGTAGGCCTCTTCGTTACCATCCAGGATGGCCTGGGCCTGGGCGGCCAGCATCTGGGTGATAGTTTGATACGCCACCTGAGAGGGTTTGGGCGTGGGCGTGGCCGGAGGCGGCCCGCCCGTGCGCGAGGTGATGGCTGCCGCCTGCAAGCCCTTTTTGTCGAAAGTAAGGGTGACCGCGGGATAGTAGCTGAAGGTGAAGTGCAGCGCACCCGGCGCTGTGGGCAGAGGGAAGGTGATGGTTCCCTCGTGGGCCTGGCCCGGCTGCCAGCCATCGGGCGGCGCGATGCCCGTAGCCAGATTGTCGCTGGCGCCGATGGGGACGTACTGATTGCGCTCCGCGTCGATCAGCCAGGCGTCGTTCATGCCATCAGGGCCCGAGACATCGTAGCCGCGGCGGCCCGTATTGACAAAAGCCACATGGAAGGTGACATCTTCCTCCCCCACCTCCACGCTATCCACCCGCAGGGCGATGGGGGCCAGGTGGTCGTCATTGGAACGCAGCGTCTGGTCGATGGCGTAGTGGCCCGGCTTCAGCTCGGCCAGAGGAGGCTTCATTTTCTTCTCCAACCGAAACTCGATGGGTTCGTAGGTGGGGAAATGGAGGGTATAGGGCTCCTTGCCCTCGGGCAGGGGGAAAAGCAGGTTCCCGGCCACGCCGCCCCCGGGGCGAAAACGGTGACCATTGGGATTCAGAAAAATGACAGCCTGATCGCCATCCAGCAGTTCATAGTCATTGCTTGAGGCGTCGGTGAGACGAATATCCCGGCGCGACACGCCGCCCGTAATCGATACCTCCGAGTCCCCCTCGTACTCGAAGGCGATACGCAGCAGCAGGCCCTGGTCGGTGCGCTGCGCCCGCAGCAGGTGCAGCGCGAGCACATCCAACACGTCGTTGTCGCTGTGGGAGATGGCGTCGATGGCGTACCACTGGCCCTTGCCCGCCAGAACCACGGGCGTATCCGTGGGGGCGGGCGTCCAGGTGGGCGTGGCGGTGGGAACAGGCGCATCTTCAGCCTTTTCCGTGGGGCTCGCCGATTGTGCGGCAGCAGGCGTGGCGGCAGGAGTAGTGATGTCTTGTCTCTTTTGGGCCGCCCTGGTCGCCCGTTTTGCCTTGATCTCCGCATCGCTGCACCCCAACAAGCTCAACAACAGCAGCATCAATGCCAATGATAGTGTGATATAGCGTTTGAATGCAGTAGTCATGGGAGCCTCCTTCTGTGTGATGCAAAGGACAACTTAATCATTCTACCACCAATCCCCTCCCTCTCAAACTGCCCTTTTTCCGCCCACATGATGTAAAATAGCGGGGACTTTACCACGCACACGCCAAACAACCTTTAATCATCAATCATCAATCTTTAATCACCATGACCCCACCCACCTTCCAAGAAATGATCTTCCGCCTGGAGCGCTTCTGGGCCCGGCAGGGCGCGCTCATCTGGCAGCCGTATAGCGAAAAAGTCGGCGCGGGCACCGCCAACCCCGCCACCACCCTGCGCGTCCTCGGGCCCGAGCCCTGGACCGTGGGCTATGTCGAACCAAGCTACCGCCCCGACGATGGCCGCTTCGCCGAAAATCCCAATCGTATGCAGATGCACCACCAGTACCAGGTCATCCTCAAACCCGACCCCGGCAACCCGCAGGAAATCTACCTGGACAGCCTGCGGGCCATCGGCATCGACCTGGACAAGCACGATGTGCGGTTCGTGGAAGACAACTGGGAGAGTCCAGCGTTGGGAGCCTGGGGCCTGGGCTGGGAAGTGTGGCTGGACGGCCTGGAGATCACCCAGTTCACTTACTTCCAGCAAGCCGGCGGCCTCGATCTCGATCCCGTCTCCGTGGAGATCACTTACGGACTGGAGCGCATCGCCATGTTCATCCAGAGCGTGAAAGAGGTGTGGGATCTGCACTGGGACGACCATCACAGCTACGGCGACATCCTCAAAATCCAGGAGATCGAGCACAGCGAGTACGCCTTCAACACCGCAGACGTCAACCGCTTGCGGGAAATGTACGATCTATTCGAGGCTGAATTCACCAACGCCATCGAGAAGGAACTGGTGGTGCCCGCTTACGATTACGTGTTGCGCTGTTCTCACACTTTCAACCTGCTGGACACGCGCGGGGCCATCGGCGTCACTGAGCGGGCGGGCTACTTCCGCCGTATGCGGGACATGACCCGTCAGGTGGCCGAGGCCTATGTGGCCAAGCGCGAGGCCGCGGGATTTCCGCTGCGGGACGCCCGCGCATCCGCATACGCCCCGCCCGCCGTCCCTGCGCCCGAGCCCCTGCCCGAGGGCGCGACCGAGGCCGACCTGCTGCTGGAGATCGGCGTGGAGGAGCTGCCCCCCCACGAAGTTCCCAGCGCCATCGCCCAATTGCAAAAGAACGTCCTCGCGGCCCTGGACGAAGCCCGATTGCAGTATGACTCGGTGTACGTCACCGGCGCGCCGCGGCGCATCGTCGTCATCGTGCGCAAACTCCAGGCCCAACAGAGCTCCGAAGTGCAGGAATTCCGCGGCCCGCCCGCGGATCGGGCCTTCGACGCAGAGGGCAATCCCACTAAAGCTGCGCAGGGCTTCGCCCGGGGCAAAGGCGTGGCGGTGGAGGATTTGGAAATCCGCGAGGAGGGAGGCAAGCGCTACGTCTACGCGGTGAAACAGGTGGAGGGGCGCCCCACCCACGAACTGCTGCCCGGCATCCTGCGGGAGCTGGTCGCGGGCATTCGTTTTACCAAATCCATGCGCTGGAACGCCAGCAACGTGGCGTACAGCCGCCCCATCCGCTGGCTGACCGCACTCTACGGCCCGCGGGTCGTCCCCTTCGAATACGCGGGCTACCTCAGCGGTCGCATCTCCCGCGGTCTGCGACCCCACGGCTCCCCCGAGATCGCCATCCCCGACGCTGAAAGCTATTTGGGCGAGATGGCGGGTGCGGGCGTAGTCGTCGATCGGGATCAGCGACAACGCCTTATCTCCCAGGGACTGAAAGAGGCCGCGGCCCAAGCGGGCGGAACCGTCCCCGAAGACGTCGCCCTGCTGGAGCAGGTCACCGACCTGGTGGAGCAGCCCTTCGCCCTGCTGGGAAATTTCGAGCCAGAGTATCTGACGCTGCCCGCGGCTGTGCTCATCACCGTGATGAAGAAGCATCAGCGCTACTTCCCGGTGGTGGATGCCGATGGCAAGCTCATGCCCCACTTCATCACCATCGTCAACGGCCAGGATCGGGACCCCGACCTGGTGCGGGCGGGCAACGAGGCTGTGATCCGGGCCCGCTACGCGGACGCGGCCTATTTCGTCAAAGAAGACCGCAAACGCCCCCTGGCCAGCTTCAACCCCGACCTGGCCAAGCTCACCTTCCAGGAGAAGCTGGGCTCCATGCTGGACAAAGTGCATCGGCTGGAGCAACTCACGCCCGCGGTGGCCGACCTGCTGGGCCTGAGCCCCGAGGAGAAAGCCGCGGCCGCCCGCGCCGCCGCCCTGAGCAAGGCGGATCTAGCCACCAGCATGGTGGTGGAGATGACCTCGCTGCAAGGCGTCATGGGCGAGGTCTACGCGCTGGACAGCGGCGAACCGCCCGAGGTCGCCCGGGCCATTCGCGAGCAATACATCGTCAAGCCCGAGGCCCCCCTGAGCCCCGCGGGCCTGGCCCTGAACATCGCCGACCGGCTGGATAGCCTGGTGGGGCTGTTCGCGGTGGGCCTGGCGCCCAAGAGCACGGCTGATCCCTTTGGCCTGCGCCGCGCGGCCCTGGCGTTGGTGCAAACGCTCATGACCTCGGGCCGGGATTTCGACATCCGCGAGGGCCTGAAGGTCGCGGCCCGGCTGCAGCCCGTGGCCGTCTCCGACGACGTGCTGGCCGAGGTGATGGATTTCATCGCCAAACGCCTCTATGTGGCCCTGCGCGACGAGGGTTATCCTCACGATGTGGTGGACGCGGTGCTGGCCGAGCAGGCGTGGAACCCGGCTCGGGCGCTGGACGGGGTGGCCGCCCTGGCCCAGGCCGTGCAGCAACCCTGGTGGGAGGACGCGTTCACCGCGTACGCCCGCACCAAGCGCATCGTGCGCAAGCTGGAGGAGACCTACGAGCTCAACCCGGACGCCTACGTAGAGCCCGCCACCCGCGAACTCCATGCCGCGTACGAAGCCGCGGGCGCAAAACTGGCGGCCCGCCGCGACATGCCCGCGCTCATCGAAATCCTGCGCGACCTGCAAGCCCCCATCAACGCCTTCTTCGAGAACGTCCTGGTCATGGCCGACGACCCGGCGCTGCGGGCCGCGCGGCTGGCGTTGGTGCAGCGCATCGCCGCCCTGCCCGCGGGCCTGGCCGATCTGACCAAGCTGCGCGGGTTCTAAAAAAAACGATTCACGATTCCAGATCGTTCACCGAAATCACGAAGATTGCCAGGGTGCGTTCCAAAATTGGGGCGCACTGGCCGAATAGCATTCGGT
>WGCR01000151.1 GCA_015493675.1 Anaerolineae bacterium | reverse complement strand
GGGGTGGGTGTTGGCGTGGGGGTGGCCGTAGGAACTGGTGTGGGGGTGGCCGTGGGGGTGGGCGTTGGCGTGCAAGCCACTCCCACAGCTTTTACCGGCAGTTTGTACACTGAAGGCGGGAAGGCTGTGCCGTCGGGCATACTGGCTATCATGCGCACCTGAAACGTGGCGTTGATTTCATTGTCACACGCCAGGTTTGCCAACAACTCCTCACAAAGGGGCTCCACTGAGCCAACAAATGTATCTCCTCCCCCGGGCGCTAAATCTGTGTCTGCGCGGCTTCCCAACACTCGCACATGCAGCGTGCCAGCTTGCGCCACATCAAGATCCCCGCCATGAACTGTCAATCTCGGCTTCTCTCCAGTTTTGCAAATCAAGGGCTGGGGAGAAACGCTGGTGATATACGGGCCGCGCCCAACGTCGACCAGCAAACTTGCCTGGGCAATAGGAATACGAACATCCCCTTCATGTGTTGCTTCTCCGGCGCGGAATGAAAGCATATACCGACCAGGCTCCTCTGCAGCCTTGGGATAAGACGCCAAAAAGTCATGTTCGATGGTGTAAACGCCATTCTCGTCAGGCGTAATCTGTGTGGAAATACGCAAATTGTCTTTTGATCCATCTGGATTCAACACTTCGCCACTTATCAGTTGTGGCTCAGTGATAACATTGCCTGCTTTGTCCACCAATTTGAACTGAATGGTAAAGGGATGCTCCGGGGAAACGCGATCAATAGCTTCATATTGATCCGGCACCGACGTAGTGCTGACTTCAGGCGAAACGAATTCAAGATCGTAAGCCCCTACATAATCCAGAAAAACGCTGACTGGTCGATCTGATTCGATGGTCCATACATCATTTCGCGGGGCTTTATCCAATCTTTCAGAACCGATGGAAATGACTTCCGCCTGGTTTTCTTTTCCACTGAAGTGCAGAACGCCGGGATCATCGAATGATACTTGTACACCGTTGGGGTCTAGAATTTTCACTTCACCTTTGGGTGCACCCCGCTTGTGGATAAGAGTGATGATTAGTTTTTGTACAAATTTATCGACATAGATAGGAAGTTTCTTGTTGGGCTTTAAATTATAGCCAGGAGAAGGATTGCTATTTTGAAGTCTTGCCAGAATATCGTTGTAAGTTTTTGCCAGGGCGTTAGCGTCGTCCACCCGATAGGTTTGAATGTATTCGTAATCGCGACCCAGTTTTTTCCAAAAATCAATATATTGATCATATTTTGGGTCCGATTTTTTCGAATTCCGCAACAGAATCACAAAAAGCGGTACATTCGGGTGTTCGTCAACAAATTTCTTGATATCAGCATTGGTTTGCCCTTCTTCAGGGTAAGGCCTGCCATCAGTAATCAGAACAATCGCAGGCTGATTGCCTGGCCTATGCTGTGGAGATGACGTTACTTCCTGATAAGCTTGTTCCAGAGCTGGCAGGATTTGAGTCTCGACCTGGGGACGGGGATTACTCAGCCATTGGGCCAATTCATCGCGCACTTGCGTAGCAGGGCGCAAAGGGTATACCTCTGGAGGCGTTTCACCCATGCTGATAGCGCCTATCTGATAATCTTGCTCATCCATCTCGCCAAATCCCAACCGGGCCGCAAATATCTCCGCTCCGGTAACCCGCAGAAAGTCGGGGTCGCTACCGTATAGATCGCATTCTGGCAAGATCTGGTCTTTGGGAAACATGCTGCAAGAATTGTCAATCACCAGCATCATGTCGATGGGAGGACGTTCCGGGCCCTGGGCGATTACTCGTCCGGGCGAAAGAGATAGAAACGCCCCCAACATGATAAGAGTGAGCAATAGCACCAGGATTTTTTTCTGCGAATATACATGAATATGAGACATTGTCTTCAACTCCTCTATAAATGAAGTCTGCTTATAATCAATTGTCGATAATCGGCCCTTTGGCAATTCGAAGATGTTGTTTGTTATTGATGAACTTCATGCTAACAAAGAACGATTGCTGGGGGTTGGCGCCTTGGGCTTGAGGACGATATTTACGCTGTCCGGCAACGGTAATGCCATGAGAAGAAGGGGAAATCGTGATTCGGAATTCAGAGTTATCAGTTGGATGAGGAGTCCAGAAAACAATCAAGGGGGTTTCAGAAGAAATACGTTTTTGAATCACCTCTTGTAAAAGATCTATCGGGACTTCTATCTCGCCGTCGCTGCTCGACCAGACGAAGTAATCAAATTTCTGGTCTCCTTTTGCATAATGAGCCATTTTTTTCAGATCGAACGAAGATTTTTTGAACTCATTGGCAGACGAAAATACTTCCACAGAGACGGGCGAACGCCTCTGCCCTCTATGATGTGTGGGAATACGCCCCGAAATCGATGATGCACTCATCAACTTATTCCGCAATTCCTCGTTATCCGGTTTCTGACCTGGTGTAATATCAATACCTGTGCCCTGAACCGGAGGTTTCCAACCATTTCCTTCGGGATTTTCTTCTATCCCCACGACAGTAGGAGCTACAGGAGTTGGTGAGTGGTCAGATCGACACCACGGCAAAACTTGTGCGCTACAAAGGATGAGATAGAGTAGTATTGGAATCACTAGCAACACAGGCAGCAACATCTTCCAGGGAATGCGCGGGGGCGTTCGACCACCTTCTCCCCCTCCATGGCCTCCTTCCTCTCCTGTGTTATCATTTCCAGGGATATCGCGAGTCGGAGGTGGCACGGTATCTGTTGGCTTAGGCGTTTCCTGCGCCTGTTTCTCCTCGCCAACAGAAAATTGTTTTTCCTGGTGGACGCCGACTGCAATCCTGCCATTGCAATCCAGATAACTCAGTTCCCCGGCAATGGCAAGCGTCGTCGCGTTTAGGTCATCCTGCACCTTGATGTCAGCCTGAAAGTCATGGGTGTCGCCAGCTTGAATCACCGGCAACTGCCAGGAGATGCGCCCTTGATTGATCTTGCCATCATCGCTCCACAAATTCACTCCGTCTACAGGCGTTATCAAGGAGCCAATCGATACGCTCCTTCCAGCGATGTTTTCGTCCCCACCAGAGCTTTTCACAAACATGCGCCGGAGATCCACGGCGGAAGGATCGATGTAAATATTCAATGCAGAAGTTAATTGCTCCGCCTCCTCTTTGGTGATTTTTTCCTCTTCCCTCAAATTGAGCGTATCGCCAATTACATAAAGTGGATATTTGCCTCCCGCCTGCCTGGCTTGGTTGATCACTGTTTCAACGGAAGTGAAAAAGTTATCGTGCAACAGCAACACGATGATCTTTTCAGCGTCTGCCCGCCCCTCTTTATCGAGAAGTTTGGCGGCTTGTTTAATTCCCAAATCGAAAGAGCTATCAGCGCCAGTATCCAACCCCTCGATAGTTGTCGTAATTGTATCTGTCGTTGAGGTGAGTGGCAACCGTGTGTTAATCTCCACATCTGTTGTGCCAATATCCATTGTAATGATGCTCAATCGTGATGATTGGCAGTTCTCCGGGGCTGGTGAAGTACAGACTGGTTGGTCCATTTGAGCCCAAAGTGATTTTAATATCTGCTCTGACTGCCACAAGTTGGAACCTTCTACAGGTCTGCCAGCACTGGGAGAAGTATCAATGACAACAACAGCATCGACCGGCTTGAGCGGTGCGCCAAAGCAGCCGGGCAACATCTTCCCAGCTACCGACAGTTCCAAACTCGACTTTTCACCGACCTTGAGCTGGGGAGTGATGAATGGGCCGTCCAGCACTACTGACGGCAAGACATCTTGCACAACCGGCGCCAAGTCGGGTGGAGCGGGCGTTGTTTCCAAACCAATGGCCGAAGCTTCCTCGGCGCCATTGAAACCAACAGCAGTTAAAATTCCAAAGGCCAACAATAATACAAATCCAAAGGCCAAGAAACGAAATACAAATTGATGCCGTTTGATCATCAGCGCACCTCGATAATTCTATCGATGATTGGAGTTGGTTGAGATGATGGTGTGTCTGCAAAGACTAAAACATGATAAAGACCAGGTTCTGCATCCCTATCCATAATGATTTCAATAACAAACTTTTCATCCGTCAGATTAATTTTCAAGTCTCGGATTTTCTTTGCCGGTGAACGATAAAATCCTGTTTTGTTTAGTTGTGCAAGCGTCATGGATTCCGGAAATGGCTCATAGGCCAAAGCAGCAAAGGGATTTGTCGCGCCTGATAGAAGAGAACCACGCAAAACCAGACGGTCGCCAGGATGCGCCCGAAGGGGCAACTGATCTGTATTGCTGTAGTGATTGATAAATTCTTGCGACACACGCAGGTCACCAGTTTGCTGATTGTATGCAATGCCAATTCCCAAATGAGTATGATCAGGATTAAGGATATTAGCCCGGTGTCCCTCGCTATTCATCAGTCCGTCATGCACCTGTTTGATGACTTCATTCCAGTTTCTAACGGGAGCAGGTGTGCCATTGTCGAATCGATAAGAATATGCAGATACATTTTCTTGAACGACATCCGTCCCCCCCACTCTGGAATAACGATAATCCGGCCCGAATCCGTCAATATCCCAATGGCTCAAATATCCCAACTCGGCCATTTCGTCGGCATGTTTTTGCCCCGCCTTTTGAGCAACCTCATCTGCTTTAACCATAGACAGCCCCGCTTTTTCTCGCTCTAGATTTACCAATTGCATCATCTGAGTTCGCAGCTCTTCTATATTCGGCGTTGGAATTTCGCGTGAAGCAACAGGCGTAGGCGTCGTTTCACCATTGTTGGATTGCGAGTCTTTGGTTACTACCGGGGTAACTGTATCTGACGGAATTTGAGCAGAAACTTCAGTGGCAACGGTAGTGGGCGCCATCACACTGCTTTGCTGATTAGGAGCATCCATACGCCTTTTGGTTATCAGATAACCCGCGCTGCCGATTATTATCACAAGCACGATGATGATCCCAGCAACTATCAGCCATTTGGAGGAATCTGACGTTCGTCGGCTCCGTTTGCCTGGTGAGTAGCTCACGTGCTTACGATGACCCTGGTGAGGACGTCGTGTGGGCGCTTTGTATGTTTTCCGATTCTTTCTAGACGGTGGTTTCATGCCTGTTTGCTCATAATCAGATGAAAAGGGAAAAAAGCTATTTACAACCGTTTACTCACAACAACCTCAACAAACCGCACCGCGCCCTTTTCCACAATCAGTCTTAATTCACCAAACTCGCCGACTTGTTCCAAAAGGTTGTCGATGCGCTTGAGCTGAACGAGGTTCATACGACGCAGGTTGATGGTTTTATTACCATCGGTGGCTGTGACATTATAGGGCGGTTCACTCATAAAATTGGCTCCTGAAAAACAAAAAGGGGTCGAATTCCGTCACCCGTGCAGAAAAAGGGTAACGAAATTCGACCCCAGGGCGTCTTGCAGCCTCTTGCAGGGTCGCTGATATCAGGTTATCTTGCCAGCAGCCAAATGACTTGCCGGCGTTAGTCGTTATTCACAGATGAAGAAGGGAATGATAAGCTTTGGACGATACGGATGAATCGAATTCTGCCATCTGAAACAACCAGATGCACTTCGCCATACTGCCCAACTGCCCGCAATGCTTTCAACAGCCCGGCGAGCTGGACGGGAGTGAGTGATGCAAAAGAGCCATCTAATGAATCATGGTAATCATCCACAGCAGTTGAAGCCAGGTTAATTACGGGAGCATTTGCCATCGCACACTAAATTGGATTAAGTGACCACATCAAGAACGAGGAGAACGATAAAGAAAAACTTCCTTTTATCTATATATGAACTTGGTGATTAAAAATGTCACTTCCTGTTGCCAAAGTCTTCATTTTTAAGAAATTGGATGTTTTCATCCAAACATCAACGCCCGGATCCCACGAGGGCGAGAGAAGGAACCCGTATCTTACACAATTATGATTTTCATTTTTGCGGCGAGGGTATTACAGGGCCAATCTATGAAAGTAATTTACTATACACATATATTTCATTCCATGTCAAGTTCCGCTGACGTAAAAAAGAGGGAGTGCGGGTGTTTCTAATTTCGACCATTTTTATGGGGTGATCAGCCTCTATTTCACCTCTCCCTCAACCTTCAAAAGAGCGCTTGCAGACCCATATTTTCATCCGGTTGAAAGCCGCGATTCTATCCATTGATTTGCGGTGCATCCCCATTACCTCCACCTAATGACGGTCATCCTTGGGGCGGCAGCGGTCAGCGCCTGGCTGCCGGTAGTCGGGTCGCACCATTTGGCCCAGGCCCGCAGGTGGGCGCCGTAGGCGCACACGGTGTGGAGACTGACGCCCTCGTTTTCCAGGTCGGGGAGGAAGGTGGGGATAGGATTGGGATTAGGCTGAACTCGTTTTCCAAAAATTATCGGTTCTCTGAGCTTTTGTGGGGTATCCCCCAGACGCTCTGAGCTATTGTGGGGGATAGCCGCAAAAGGCAATGCCCTCCAGGCGAAAACAGTCGGAATGTGGGGACTTACCCCATAATTTCTCAGAGAGCCAAATTATCTTGCGATTTTTTCGGGCCTTAATGATTTTCGCGGATTATCATATCCGTTTGGGGAGATTCTCGCAAGCTAATGCAGTTTATCAAGGCGATTTGCTGGCAAAGGTGCTCTCGAGGAAGCTGAATGGGAAACAAAAATGGCTCTTTTGGATTTCAGAGGGTTGACTGCTTTTTGGCCTCCGAGAGGTGGACGAAAACCGCCTGGTCAAGCCAAAAGCTACTCGTCCACCTCCCGGAGGTCGGAACACTCCACAAAATCTGATTGAACCACAAAAATTTCGATTTTCCTTGTTGATGTGGCAAATACCTGCAACATCGGCCTGCATGATGGGAGCAAATCCCACGGGTGTGTCCATTTTCGGTTGAGCTGCGTAGTCCCCCGCCAGCTTGTAGGGCTCTATAGCGCCAGACCTCCGGGAGGTGGGGCATAGGCCGTGGAGAAAATTTTCATTCTTGCCTGGCGAAAAGGTGGCAGGCAGCAAACAAGTTATCACCCACCTCCCGGAGGTCTTGAAAGCGGCCCTGCGTTCGCCAGACTCGACCTCCAACTCATTTTGGACACACCCGACGCGGAGCGCATGGAAGAAGAAAAATGTGAGGCTTGGAGGCGTTCCTCTCTGTGAATTGCCACTATTTTCTCCGTGGCCTCCGCGTCTCCGTGGTGAAATGACCTTTTCGGTGGACGCAAAAAAGGCCTCCGGAGATTTTCCGGGGGCCTTTCGAACAGGTTGAGAGCGTCTTAATCCTGCCAGTTTTCCAAAATAGCCTTGACCTCTGCTACAAATGCATCGGCGCTGGCTCCATCCAGAATGCGGTGATCGATCGTAAAACTGAGATAGGTCAAGGGACGAATGGCGATATAATCTTCAGGATCAGGCAGCAGGGGATGTCCCTGGCTGATGACTACAGGCTCTTTGTGAATAGCGCCAATGCCCAAAATACCGGCATTGGGTTGATTGATGATGGGCGAGGCAAGGATGCTGCCGCCTGTGCCGTGATTGGTGATGCTGAAGGTGGAGCCTTTGATTTCGTCCGGCGTCAGCTTGCCCGTCCGCGCCCGCGTCGCCAGATCATTGACGATTCGGGCCAACCCCAACAGATTGTAACTATCTGCATTTTTGACCACCGGCACAATCAGCCCATCTTCGATGGCTGTGGCCATGCCGATGTTAATCGCCCGGTGCAGGACAATGCCCTCTTCGGACCAGGAACTGTTGGCCAGCGGGTGCTTCTTTAACGCCTGCGCCACCGCGGCCACGAAATAGGGCGTAAAGGTGAGATTGACGCCATCCTGGGCAAATCGGGCCTTGTTCGCATATCGATGCTTCACCACGCGGCTCATATCCACCACAAAAACCGTCGTGACATGCGGTGACAGGCGCTTGGATTGCACCATGTGTTCGGCAATAAGCCTGCGCATACGACTGAGCGGAACAATCTGATCGCCAGCCATGGCTGCCGATTTGGCCGGCGGGGCGGGAGGCGCTGCGGCAGGCGCAGGCTGTGATGGCGGTTCGACAGCTTTCGGAGCAGAAAGAGGCGCATACTCTTCAATCTTGGCAGGCTTGAAAAGATCGCCGGAGCCTGGTTTTTCCCACTCGGGCAAGTCTTCCCCGGCCTTCATCTGTTTGATGTAATTCAGCACATCCTTTTTGCGAATGCGTCCACGCACGCCCGTGCCTTTGACCTGGGTCAGATCGACGTTATGCTCCGCAGCCAGCCGGGCGACAACAGGGCTGATGAACCCCAACGCTTTCTGGTCGGTAGCAGCTCCGGCTGCGCTGGCTGTTGCCGTCGCTGCGGCAACCCGCTGCAAAGGCGGTGCGTCCGTCTGCGCTTCCGAAGGTATTTCATCGCCAGTTGCCGTCTCGCCCGGATCGCCAATTTCGGCAATGAGCGCGCCGGCATGCACCGTTACTCCTTCGGGCGCGTGGAGTTTGAGAACCACGCCATCGACAGGCGAAGGCACTTCAGTGTCAACCTTATCGGAAGACACCTCCAGCAGCGGATCATACCGTTTGACCACGTCACCTTCCTTGACCAGCCATTTGGTAATAGTTCCTTCAACGACAGATTCCCCCAGTTGGGGCATAATAACTTTCGTGACCATAGTTTCGTCCTTATTGATGGGAGCAGAGCTGTCAGAGACAGCCTGAGGTATCGATTATCAGGCAGGCAATCCTTCATCCGGATCGCCGATGATCGCCAACGTTTCGCCCACAGGCGCATGGTCGCCTGCGGAAAAATAGATTTTCATAACGACGCCGCTGGCGGGGGAAGGCACTTCAATTGTGACTTTCTCTGTAGAAACTTCCAGGAGGGGCTGGAAACGCTCAACCGCGTCCCCCTCCTGGACCAGCCATTTTTTGATGACGCCCTCAATGACAGAACTGCCAATGCGGGGCATGACAACTTTTGCAGTCATGAAGCGCCTCGTTGAAAATCAGTATGCTGCCAACTCTCTCATGGCATGAGCGATTTTTTCCGGATTCAGCATAAACGCGTCCTGCAAGGGATGACTGAAGGGAACTGCGGGAACGTCTGGAGGGGTCAATCGGGTGATGGGGGCGTCTAGATATTCAAAAGCCTCTTGACCGATGATGGCGGCGACTTCGCTGCTGACGCTTACAGTGGGATTATCCTCGTGTACGATGAGCGCTTTCCCCGTTTTTTTCACCGAATTCAGAATAGCTTCGACATCCAGAGGGCGGATAGTGCGTAGGTCGATGACATCCGCGTGAATACCCTCCGCCGCCACCATATCCGCGGCTTTCACAGCGTCATGCATGGCCAGTCCATAACTGATGACTGTGAGATCGTCGCCTTCACGGCGCATGGCGGCCTTACCGATGGGCACCACATAATCTTCGTCGGGCACTTCGCCTTTGATCAGGCGGTAGGTCTTCTTGTGCTCGAAGAACAATACAGGATCGTCCAGTTGCAGGGCCGCTCGCAACATACCTTTGATGTCATAAGGCGTAGAGGGAGCGACCACGTAAAGGCCCGGGATATGTGCGAAAAAGGCTTCTACCGATTGGGAATGATAGAGCCCGCCGGAAATGCCGCCGCCATAAGGCGCCCGGATGATAATCGGCGCCGTCCAGTCGCTGCGGGTGCGATAACGCATACGCGCGGCTTCACTCAAAATCTGATTGAATGCCGGGAAGATGAAATCGGCAAACTGAATTTCGACAATGGGCTTGAAATAGCCGGTCAACGCCATGCCAATGCCGGTAGCAACAATGGAGAGCTCGGCCAACGGCGTATCGATGATCCGCTTCTCGCCAAACTGCTGATAAAGCCCCTGCGTGGCGCGAAAGACGCCGCCGCGCGGGCCTACATCCTCTCCCGTGATAATGATCCGGGGATCGCGTTCCATCTCCTGGCGCAAAGTCATGCGCAGGGCTTCGATGTTATTCATAATCGCCATGATTCAAGCCTCCTCCCAGTTGGGCATGGGACCATACAGATGTTTGGTCATCTCGGAGACGTCAGGATAAGGTGAATTGATAGCGGCTTCCTCTGCCATATCCACTTCCTGGACAGCCCAGTCGGTGATCTCCTGTTTCAGTTCATCCGTGAGAATGCCGCGTTCGAATAACACCTTCTCAAATAACATGATGGGATCTCGTTTTTTCCACTTTTCCACTTCCTCACGACTGCGGTAGGTGCGATCATCATCATCGGAAGAGTGCGGCGTCACGCGATAGGTCTTGGCCTCCACCAACGTAGCGCCTTCGCCGTTTCGGGCGCGCTGAACAGCCTCGTACATGACATCATAGCTGGCCAACACATCATTGCCATCCACCACCACGCCTCTGACGCCATAAGCGATGGCCCGATCTGCCACATTTTTGACAGCCATCTCCTTTTCCATAGGCACCGAGATAGCATACTGATTATTCTGGACAATGCAAATGAACGGCAATTTGTGCACGCCCGCCCAGTTCAGTCCCTCGTGAAAATCGCCCTGACTGGTGGAGCCCTCACCCAGGCACACCACTGTCACCTCATCCGTTCCTTTCAACTTGCTGGCCAGTGCTGTGCCCGCGGCGATGGGAACCTGCGTCCCCACCGGGCTGGAGATACTGCCAATGCGCAATTTGGCATTGGAATAATGGGAGGGCATCTGAATGCCGTCGCTGCTGGGGTCTCCTGCTTTGCCCAACATGCCACGCATGTGATCAACAGGTTTCATGCCCATGGCCAAAACAAATGCAAGATCGCGATAGTAGGGATAAAACCAGTCATATCCGGGCCGGAGCGTCGCGGCCGCCGCCACCTGAATGGCTTCATGGCCGATGCCTGAAATGTGAAATGGCGCTCGCCCTTGCCGATTCATCACCCAACTACGCTCATCCACTTTCCGGCCAAGCACCATGGACTTGTACAGTTGCAGCAATTGATCGTCTGTCAAGCTGTCTGACGGACGTTCCGATTGTTGCGACTTTTTGGATTTCCTGGCTGCAGTAGCCATAACACCTCCTTGTGTCAAAGTATTGAATTTGAACAAATACATCTTCCGACAGGCGTCATTGCCTTGTCAGAATGCCTGTAGCAAACCTTGTATTTGATATTATATCACTGAATGAAAATGGCAGAAAGTCCGGCCATACTTCTCTGAAATTATTAGCCAAAAACAGCATACAGATCATATACGCGCCCTGCAAGAAAGATTAAACTAGAGAAGAATCAAAGGAGATACGCTTATCTCCAATTATTTTTCATTCACCTTATTCCGAGGAGGTAATAAGATGGCAGTCGATGTCCGCATAGATGCCTTACTGCCCCATGAAATGGCCGATAAGGCCGAAGGCATTGGCGTAAAAAAGGCCGAAATGCCGGCTCTGGAAATGTTCTTTCTGGCTATCCTGGCGGGTGCATTCATTGCCCTGGGCGCTGTTTTTGCCACCACAGTTGCCGCAGGCAACACCAACTGGCCCTACGGGGTCATCAAACTGCTGGTTGGCGTCAGCTTCTCCCTGGGCCTGATTCTGGTCATTGTAGGCGGGGCGGAACTTTTCACCGGCAACAACCTTATCGCCATGGCCTGGGCCAGTCGCAAAGTCTCGACCGCCGCCCTGCTTCGCAACTGGATTATCGTCTATTTCGGTAATCTGGTGGGGTCCATCGGCACAGCGATGATCACATTCATCGCCCGGCAATACACCTTTGGCGGCGGCGCTGTCGGTCATACGGCCCTTGCCATCGCCAATGGCAAGGTGCATTTGGGCTTCTGGCAGGCTGTCGCCCTGGGAGTTCTCTGTAACGCCCTGGTTTGTCTGGCCGTCTGGTTGACCTTTAGCGCCCGCAGCACGGTGGATAAAATCGCAGCGATTATTTTTCCTATCGCCGCATTTGTCGCAGCAGGCTTTGAGCACAGCGTGGCCAACATGTACTTTATCCCCAGCGGCTTGCTCATCAAACAATTCGATCCAACCTTCGCTGCCAACACCGGACTGGATTTGTCCGCTCTCACATGGGGAAATTTTCTGTTACATAACCTGCTGCCGGTCACCCTCGGCAATATCATCGGAGGGAGTCTGTTGGTGGCAGGGTTCTATTGGGTGATTTTCCTGCGCTATAACCATAAAAATAGCAAGTGATTGCTCACATCAAAAGGCAAACATTAAGAATCTGCCAGATTGCAACAGACAATAGGGCGCCTGGCGTCATCAAAGCGACGCCGACGCCCTATTGTCGTATTACCGCAACGCCCGATACAGCGTCTCTTTCCACAAAATCGGGTCGATCTCCCAGCACACTTCGGCATTGGGCGGCTGGTTGGTGACGCCCAGCGCATCCACCACGCTCATGCCGCGGGTCATCTCCTCTTGCGTGGCGATGTCTACAAAGTAGTCGCCTTTGCGCACGCATACATCGGGATTCAGGGCCACAGCCATGGCGGTGGGGTCGCACAGGCCCAGGCCCGGATCGTGCAGCCACTCGCGGCTGGCTTTCAGCGCGGATTTGTTGCAATCCATGGCGAATTTGGCCCGCACCGTGCCAAATCCATAGATCATGGCGATTTCCTCGTCGGACAGATTCGCTTCGCCCCGACACAGCTCCCAACCCGCCATGGTGATGTTCATGCCCGAGTGGAAGACGATCTTGGCGGCCTCGGGATCGAACCACAGGTTGTACTCGGCAGCGGGGGTGATGTTTCCCACCCTGTTGGCGGCCCCGCCCATGATGGTGCAGTGCTTGACCCAGCCCGCCAGCCGGGGCTCCAAACGCAAAGCCAAAGCGATATTGGTCAACGGCCCCAAAGTCACCAGCTCGATCTCGCCCGGGGCCTCGCCAAAGCGGCGAATGAGCTCAGCCGCGGCGTCTCGGCCCGCAATCGGGCGCTGGGGCGGGGGATAGTGCATGTTGCCCATGCCGTCCTCGCCGTGGAAGAAATGCGCGTGCACCGGTTCCCGCACCAGAGGGCGGGCAGCGCCCAGGTAGACGGGCGTCTCCTGGCCGCAGACCTCCACGGTGTAGCGGGCGTTGACGCCCCCCTGTTCCAGGGGCACATTCCCCGCGACCACAGTGATAGCGTCAACCTGCACATCGGGCCATTGCAGGGCCATGAGAATAGCCACAGCGTCATCGGAGGCGGTGTCGGTGTCGATGATGAATCGGCGCATAATGTCAATTCCTGCTTATGGAAAGATAGAATCAGTACTTCACGATTTTGCCAAGCGGAAGGAAAGATTTTCCAAAGTGTCCTGCCGAGTAGTTGAATAATGGGGTGAACAGCCCAACTTACTACTCAGCAGGACAATCCACATGATACAGCAAGCTCAATTGACAGCCAAAGAGATACG
>WGCR01000150.1 GCA_015493675.1 Anaerolineae bacterium | reverse complement strand
GGGTGCGTAATTGTTTGTTCATCATTTTCTCCGTGAAAATCGGAATGGCGCGTTGAAACAGGAATGTAAGCAATCAATTATTGCTTCGACCGCTCAAGCGGTTGTCGTTTGGCAGCAATAATCAGGCCCGGCGCCCGACGGGGAGAGGGTGACCATACCCGAGCTAAAGCCAGAAGAAAGGATACAGGATAAATGCCAAAATGTAAAAATTGAAGAACAGGAGTGCGATGATCAGGGCGGGAAGCGTGGTTGATCGCTTTGATGTAGGCAAAATGCGCTGCGCTCCCAAAAAGATGGGAATCAGGATGGCGGGTAGAACGGGATACAGATAACGCATTTGGGGCACTGATCCGCCTTTCCAATCACCGTAAACGATATCTTTGCCCAGCGTCAGGCCAACCTGGGTGATCAGCGCCAGCAGGAGAAGTATGAGCGCGGCTTTTTGCCAGGCTGCCAGTTTTTTGTTGAGGATTTGTAGATAACCAAGAAGTAGCAGTGCAATGAGCCCCAGCGTAATCACTGCGCCCGCCCAATAGATGACGTCGGGCAGTGGGATGCGCAGCCAGCCAAACCAGCCCCAAAAGGTGCGATACAGGGATAAAAGGAATTTGTCCAGAGGGGCGGCAGCGATCAGCGTCCATATCTTGGCGAATGAGGCGTTTTCCAGCAGCGATGTGGGCAGCCAGTATTTGCCGGTGGCCTGGATGACGTACAGCAGGAGCGGAATGGCGGCGACGCCCCCTGCCAGCATGGCTATGCCGATGGCGCGGGCCCGACGCGAAGCGTTGCGTCCAATTTGCAACGCGCCCCACAGTGGAATCGTCAGTAGCAGCGCCAGGACGCTGAATGTGGTGCGTTTGGTGTAAATACTGAGGATGGTGAGGAGAAAGAACCAGGTGAGGGTTTTGAAATTGGGCCCGCGGCGCAGCAATCGAATGGCGAAAAAGGTGGTCCAGATCACCAGCGCCTCGGCCATGGGATCGTTGTTGACAGCGGCGTTGGCAGCCAGATGCGCGGGCCAAAGCGCGGCGAAAGCCAGGGCGCCCAGGGCGATTTGCGGATGTTTGGGGAAGAGTTCGCGGCCAATGGCGTAGATGCCGCCCAGGCTGAGCGCCAGCCAGAAGATGCCGAAAAAACGCAAAAGGATGACCGATTGGGAAAAGGAAAGATCATCGCCCCAGGTGTAAAGCAAGAGTCCGGCGATATCGTAATAGAGGGGGAGTTGGAAGAAGGCCCGTGAGTAGCGCTGTTCCCAGATCACATCGAAAGATTCGGGCAGATGGTCTGGATCCCAGCCGGTGACGGAATAACCGTACCACCAGAAGCTCTGCGCCTCCATATCGGCGATGAGTTCTCGCTCCCAGTCCAGATTGACATCGCCGTATGTCGCCCCGGGGCGACCCAGCCGGGCGTCGTGCATGGCGACCTCATAGTGTCGAGGCTCGTCGGGCTGCATCCAGGGGCGGATGGTGACTGCATACATGGCGGCCAGAAGCGCGCCCAGCAGAATCAGCCCGATGGCCATCCCGCTTACACCTGAAATCTGGGCCCGGACCAGGGGGCTGATCTCAACAGGGAGACCGCGGCGCTCTCGCCAGGCCAGCCAGGCCATGAGGCCGAACGCCAGCGCCAGCAGCAGCCAGATGGCCGATTGCCACAACGGCGTCCGTCGCTGAAGCCCCAGGCCCAGCATGATCAACGCCATGCCCGCAGATGACCCCAGCATGAAACCGGGGGCCTCCCACAGCGCCCGCCAGCGCTTGCGGGCCAGCGCTGCGGCATAGAGGCTCCAACTGAGGCTGGCGAGCAGCAGGGCGGCGCCAATCATCCACAAGCTATTGGTAAACAGACCATACCAGTTAATCATGATGCGCTGCCTCCGCGGGCAAAGGACGGTCGCCTGCCATGCCCACCGCCATCATCAGCCCGAACATCCCCCAGATGACGATGGCGGAGAGAGGAGAGTAGGTGGGCACATCTACGATGCCGTGCACCAGGAGCGCTGTCAGCGAGCCCAGCAGACCGATGGCCAGTGTGTCCATGCCGCTTTGCGCCCGGCGGATGCGTCGGATCAGTGCAAAAAGCAAGATGAGGAGGAATGCAAGGATGACAACAAGTCCGGGATACCCCATCTCGGCCAGGGTTTGCAGATAGAGGTTATGGGCGTGAGGAACATCGGCTGTGAGGGTGATCTGAAAGGTGGGGTATAGCAATTGCACGGTGTCCGGAAATTGTCCCAATCCAATGCCTGTGAAGGGAAAATCCATCCCCGCATAGATGGCCCGGCCCCAAAGTTCTGTGCGTTGCGCCATGGAATGCACGCCGTTGCTGCTGACATTTGAACTCATGAACGCTTGCAGAATGGTTTCTCCCTTCACCGCCATGATTCCCAGGGTCAGCAGGCCGCCGGCCCACCACAGCCAGCGCAGCGGCTTGCTCATGACGCCTGAGACGATCACCAGGGCGACAGTAGCGCCCAGTATGGCGCCGCGGGACTGGGTCAGCAGCAGGGCGATTGATAACGCCAGAAAGGTGAAAATGGCCAGCAGCCTCTGCATCCAGTTCTCGGCGCGGATACTTAGCGCCAGGGCTGGTGGCAAAAACAGCGCCAGCAATCCTCCGGTCATGTTGGGATTGAAGCCATTTTTATCGCCTGGCAAACGCAGCCCGGTAGGCAGGTAGTCATAAAGAGATCGATCGACAAAAGGAAGTTTTTGTCCGGGATAAAAGTGCGTGCCCGGAATGGTTGCTATCATCAGGATCAAGCCCGCGGCCAGCGTCAGCCAGCCTGCCCAGCGAAAGGCCCGATTTTCCGATTGTGCGCTGATGGCGTAAAACAGCGCCATGTCGGCAATCAGGGCGTAGGTGCGGGGGAGGGTGACGGTTCGGTCGGCGCTGGCCCACAGGCCCAGGGGCAGCAGAAGCAGCAGCGCCAGCAAAATCAGATCGGCGGGCGTGTGGCTCAACCAGCGTTTGCTGGCAAGGCTGCGCAGCACAGCCAGCGCTCCCAGCCAGAGAAGGGCGGCAACGGGCGCCCAGGCCGGAAAGTGGGCGCTGAACAGCAGGACGGGGATAGGAAAAATGGCCAGCAGGCCGAAAAGCCAGGGGGATCGCAGGGGCATCAGAAAATGGCGGTCAGGCGCGGGGGCGGACGCTCTGTTGCAGATGCGTCTTGACGATAACGTTGGGGGGGAGGGTGGTGCGGATGATGCTGCCCGAGGCGATAACGCTGTCGGAGCCGATGCTGAGATGGGGCTCGATGAAAATCCCGGCCCCGAAGAGGACGCGATCGCCGATTTGCACCCGGCCCGAGGTGCTGACCATGGGCCCGAATGTGCAATGGCTCCCCAGACGGTTGTGATGTTCCAGGTTCACATAAGCGCTAAGAAAATTATTGTCGCCGAGCTGGGTGCAGGCGCCCAGGCGGCTGTGCGACATGATGAGGTTGCCGCTGCCCATGCTGACATTGGTGTGGATGGCAACGCCCGGGGCAATGACGTTGGCGAAAGGGATGCCGCGGCCGGACCATTTTTCGAACAGGGCGGCGCGCACCGCCAGATTAGAGCTGATGGAAATGATGAGCGCGTCGAAACGCTGCGATTCCCACCACGCGGCCACTTTTTCCATGCCGCCGACAATGGGAACGCCCATGATGCTCTTGCCCCATAGCGCCTGATTGTCATCCAGGATGGCGACGGCCCGTTGCGCCGGGGTGTGGGCAATGGCGTCCAGCGCCTGCACGGCGCCATCGCCGCCGCCCAGAATCACAATGCGCTGGATGCGATTGGCCGGGAACGCATCATCCACCAGGTCGGTGAGCGTATCGCTATCGGGCCCGGCATCGACCTGCATTTGCTGGATGAGTTGCCGGGCTTCGGCTGCGGTCAGGCGCTCGCCGTCATACCGGGCCATCAGCGTTTCGATATCGACATGATGCTGACGGGCCAGGAGTTCGGCTTTTTTGGTCCAGCTACGCTGGGGGGGCTCCGATTTGGCCGCGGGCGGCGCTAGTTGCGTTTGCGCCCAGGCCTCGATTTGGGCCGGATCCGCCTCTGTATCCGAAATGACGGCGATGGCGGCGCCCACAGCTACTT
>WGCR01000149.1 GCA_015493675.1 Anaerolineae bacterium | reverse complement strand
TCGCAGAGCGCAACGACATCGCCGCCTCTATGCATCATCTCCTGCTCAGGGACAGCCGCTGGAACATGTGGCCCTGAATTCAACAACGCATTCAGCCCGTCATGTTTTTTCTTTCGGAACCGAAACCAATGGTGAACGTCAGGCGACCACCGCTGAACGAAAACTGGCAGCATGATCATTCCTTTACCAGTTTAGGACGCACCCTTTTTATTTCACATCATCTTCCACATTCTGGAGGTTTTATTCTATGGGTTCTCCCAAACAAAAACAACAAAGCAAAGACGATCTGTACAAAATCAGGCATTCGGCTGCGCATGTGATGGCGCAGGCCGTGCTGGAACGCTACCCCGAGGCCAAGCTGGCCATTGGCCCGCCCATCAAGGATGGCTTCTACTATGATTTCGATCTGGGTCAGACCGAAGATGGCAAGCCCCGGACTTTCTCTGAGGAAGACCTGGAAGCCATCGAAAAACGGATGCGCCAGATTATTGGCGGCAAACATCCTTTCGAGAAGGAAGTAGTCAGCGCCGAAGAGGCCCGCGAGCTGTTCAAAGACCAGCCCTACAAGCTGGAGCTCATCGACGGCCTGCTGCAAGGCGGCCTGGATGAGCACGGCGAGCCCATCGAGGGCCCGGCCGAGATTTCCATCTACCGGGATGGCGATTTCATGGACCTGTGCCGCGGGCCGCATGTGGCCCACACCGGCCAGATCCCGCCTGATGCCATCAAGCTCCTGCATGTGGCCGGCGCTTACTGGCGCGGGGATGAAAATCGTCCCATGCTGCAACGCATCTATGGCACCGCCTGGAAAAATAAAAAAGAGCTCAAGGCCTATCTTGCTCGCCTGGAAGAATCCAAAAAACGCGATCATCGCAAACTGGGCAAAGAGCTTGACCTGTTCAGCACCAACCACGAGACCGTGGGGGGCGGACTCATCCTCTGGCACCCCAAAGGCGGACTCATCCGCTATCTCATGGAAGAACACGCCAAGCGCATGCACCTGGAAGGCGGCTATGACTTCGTCTACACGCCGCATATCGGGCGGGCGACGCTGTGGGAGACCAGCGGACATCTCGATTTCTACAAAGAGGGCATGTACTCGCCCATCGATATCGACGGGCAGGAGTATTATCTCAAGCCCATGAACTGCCCCTTCCATGTGCAGATTTACAAGAGCCGCATGCGCTCTTATCGCGATTTACCGCTGCGCTGGGCCGAATGGGGCACGGTGTATCGCTATGAGCGCTCGGGCACGCTGCACGGGCTGACGCGGGTGCGCGGGTTCACGCAGGATGACGCCCATCTCTTCTGTGCGCCCGATCAAATGCCCGACGAGATCGATAAAGTCCTGAATTTCAGCATCGATCTGCTCAAGGATTTCGGTTTCGAGAATTTCAGTCTCTACCTCAGCACCCGACCCGAAAAGCGCGTGGGCGAGGAAGAGAAATGGGATGCGGCGGAAGACGCTCTGCTCCAGGCGCTGAAACGCAGCGGCCATCCCTACGATATCAACGAGGGGGACGGCGCCTTTTACGGTCCAAAGATCGATATTTATGTCACCGACGCCCTGGAACGCCCCTGGCAGCTCAGCACCATCCAGTTTGATTTCAACCTGCCCGAACGCTTTGACCTGACTTTTGTGGGCTCCGACGGCCAGCAGCACCGGCCCTACATGATTCACCGGGCGCTGATGGGCAGCATGGAGCGCTTTTTCGGCGTGCTCATCGAGCATTACGGCGGCAATTTCCCGGTGTGGCTCACCCCGGTGCAGGTCATGGTCATCCCCATCACCGATGAGCAGAACGATTACGCTTTTGACATCGCTCGCCAGCTCAAGGCAGCGGGCCTGCGAGTGGAGGTGGATGACGGCGATGATCGCATGAACGCCAAAATCCGCAACGCCCAGTTGCAGAAAATCCCCTACATGCTGGTGCTGGGCGGCCGCGAAATGGCGGAGAACGCGGTCAATGTACGGCTGCGCAACGGCAAACGCCTGGGAGCCATGCCCGTGGCCGATTTCATCGCCCTGGCCCAGGAAGCGATTGCACAAAAGGTTGCGGTGTAGGTGTGATGCAATAAAAAACGGAGAATCGACGAGGCCAAAGCGCTCGTCGATTCTCCGTTTTAGTAGAAAACAAGGGGTTGCAAGTGCGTTGCACTTGCCGCACTCATGCCG
>WGCR01000148.1 GCA_015493675.1 Anaerolineae bacterium | reverse complement strand
CTCTAACACAATCCTATGACACCCCCCGCCCGCACCCGATTCGCCCCCAGCCCTACCGGCTATCTCCACATTGGCGCCGCCCGCACGGCGCTGTTCGCCTGGCTCTACGCCCGCCACACCGGCGGCCAGTTCATCCTCCGCATCGAAGACACCGACCGCAAGCGCTATGTGCCCGACGCGCTGGAAAAAATCATCGACGGCCTGCAATGGCTGGGCCTGGACTGGGATGAAGGCCCCGACATCGGCGGCCCCCACGCGCCGTACACCCAATCGGAACGCCTGCCCAAATATCAGGAGGCTGCCGACTGGCTGGTGGCGCATGGCCACGCCTATCGCTGCTATTGCACGCCCGACGAGCTGGCCGAGATGCGGGAAAAACAGCAGGCCAACAAGGAAAAAATCGGTTACGACCGCCGCTGCCGCTGGCTGACGCCCGAGGAACGGGCCGCCAAAGAGGCCGAGGGGCGTTCATGGGTGGTGAGGCTGGCTGTTCCCACCGAGGGGGATATCACCATCGACGACCTGATTCGCGGGCCGGTCACCTTCAACAATGCGGAATTGCAGGACGCCGTTCTGCTCAAGGCCGACGGCTATCCCACCTACCACCTGGCCGTGGTGGTGGACGATCATGACATGGCCATCACCCATGTCATCCGGGGCGAGGAATGGATTTCTTCAGCGCCGCTGCATGTGCATCTCTACCGCGCCTTCGGCTGGGAAATGCCCCTCTTTGCGCACACCCCCAGCATCCTCAAGCCCAGCGGCAAGGGTAAAATCAGCAAGCGCGATCTGCAGACGCCCGAAGGCGCCGTCATCCCCGTCATGCTCCATCTGTACCCCGAGATGGGATATCTGCCCGAGGCCCTGTTCAACTTCCTCAGCGGCATCGGCTGGTCGCTGGATGACCACACCGAGATATACGATCGGGAAACAGCCATCAAGCACTTCGATCTCAAGGACATCAATCCGGGCCCAGCCCGCTTCCCCGCCGAAAAGCTGGAATGGATGAACGGCGTTTACATCCGCATGTTGAGCATCGACGAGCTGGTGCAGCGGCTCATTCCCTATCTCAGCCGCGATCTGGGCATCCCGGAAGAAGCGCTGGCCCGGGACCAACGCCTGCGCATCATCGCCCCCGCCATCCAGGAGCGATTGAAGAAACTCACCGATGCAGCGCCGCTCATCGACTTCCTCTATGCGGACGAAATCGATATCGGCGATCCCAGGCTGCTGACGCCCCGCAAAACCACGCCCGAGCAGACTGTGGACATTCTCACGGGCATCATCGCCACCCTGGAGCAGGTGGAAAGCTGGGATGAGGAGACGCTGGAGACGGCCTTGCGCGGGCTGGCCCAGGAGAAAGGGCTAAAAGCGGGCCAGGTCTTTTCCCCGATTCGTCAGGCCGTCACGGGCAAAAAAGTGGCGCCGCCCCTCTTCGCCACCCTGGTTGCAGTGGGCCGCGAAACATCACTGCGGCGGCTAAACGACGCTTTGAACCTGCTCAAACGCTCTGTCCGGGAGCAGTAGCCAACTTTTACTCCAACATTGTTCCCAAATCCCGCACAACTAATGGTATAATTGCATTGGATCAAGATCCCCATTATCACTCCCCCTCAGGAGGCCCGTTATGACCAAATATCTTTATCTTTCCCTGATTCCCGAAGCCCTCATCGTTTCCATGCTCCCTCCCGAGGCATTCGGCGAGTATTACACTGTTGGCGACAAGAAAAAACATAACGAACAAGCTATTTTTATCGAACTCGATCCTGAGTTCCGGCATCCATTTTTCCGCATCGATGAGGCGATGGCCCGATGCGTGCCTCATGAGAACGGGAAGCCCAAGAAATCTGTCTATGTCGCCACCTATGGCGTTCTGGAACATGTGCCATTGACCGCAATGGGCACACTATATCTGGTCACGCGCCACGGCAAGCTGCTTCCGTTGGAAAAGCGCACTGACTTCCCCGACTCTACTCAGAATTACTTCCTTTATCAGGAGATCGCTCCTGTTTCGGTTTTGGTGGCCAGCACTTATAATCCGGTGAAATTCCACTATTTCATGACGCATGACCCCGACAATCTCATCTCCTTCCCGGCGCTGGCCTACATGGATTTGAAATTGGGCGATCTGGACAAGGACCCAGAAAAAGGCGACATTGGGGATCTGCCCTACGACTTCATCCCCATCCTGCGCGATGCCCTGGTGGCCCTGCGCGACAAGACCATCCACACCAAGATGGTGGATCGCACCCACACGGTGGAGCATCCTTACCGAACCATCAACACGGGCATTTACATCGGCAACATGGACGGACTGATCTACTATCCCATGCTCTCGCCAGAAATCCTGGATCGGGATTATTTCGAGTGGTGGCATTCGGCCAACATCTAAATCCTGCGCATGATACCCATCAGGCCCCCGCATCGTCGGGGGTCTTTTCACTACAGGCCCGCGGCAGACGAGCCGCGTCGATACCGATGAAAAGGACGAGAGACGATAGACCGAGGACGCGACGGACATCGGCCATGGCCCATGGTCGATTGTCTATTTTCGGAGCACTGGCTTGCGGGCAAACGCCCACATCATAAAGCCGCTTTCCTTGCCCGGACGACGCACCACCCGGAAATCATCCAGGCCCGCTTGCGCAACCAGGGAGGCCAACTCGTCGGGCGTATAAGCGTGGGTGAGCTTGCTGATGAACAGATGCTCCACCAGCTCAAAGGGACCTTTCATCCAGTGACGCCCGTCCACATCAGCCAGGATCAGCACGCCGCCCGGCCTCAGCACGCGGGCGACTTCCTGCATCACCCGCTGGGGCTGTGGCAGACAATGGAAGGTCATCACCAGAAAAACTGCGTCCATACTGGCGGAAGCCAATGCCAAATCGGTGGCCGAAGCCTGAATGAAAACCGGCGGATGCGGTCCGACTTCCAGCCGTTCAGGTTTCAGACAGTCCATGCTGACATCGACGCTGTAAATCTGGGCCTGAGGCAGCCTGCGACTGAGCCAGGCCGCGCCAAAACCCTGTCCGGCGCCGATTTCCAGCACCTGTGCGCCTTCGGGCAGGGGCATGTGTTCCAGAGCAAACTCATAAGCCCGGGATGAGCGGGCCATGGGCAGTCGGGCGAAGAATCGCTTGAAAAGAGAGGGCATGATGGGACGTCAAACGGCAAGTTGCTGTAACGCTCTCCCTGCTCATTGCAGGGGACCGCGCTGCCGACAACCACCTGGCGTTTTACGGATGACGTGCGCTTGCATAAGGGGCCAGCACAGCTTCGCCAGGCGTTTTTTCGCTGTGGCCTGTATAGTCAAGCGGACAGGCGCAGCAACTGGCCGCGCAGGCGAGGCGGGGGAAGGAAAAGTTCCGACGCGCGGTAAAGGCGCTGGAAACGCGGCAGATCACAATGCGCCTGCACGCTCTTCCAGGCCAAATCGGGCGGCAGCAGCTCATGGAAGCGGCCCAATTGCAGGTAATCCTCCAATTGCGAATGCAGCAAGGCCAGTTGATGGCGCAGACGAATTTCATCCCAGGGGGGCAGCGCCGACAATGATTGCGGCAGATGCAGGGCGTGTTCGTGCACCCGCACCACCGGCCCGAGCTCGCCTCGTTGTTGAAAATAGGCTGTCAGCAGGCCCGCCAGCAACGCGCCGTACAGGTCGCCCCAAAAATGGAAGAGGGTCGCTCCTTCCGCATCGGGCAGCAGCGCCAGCTCGTGCGGGCGCAGGCCCAAATGCAACGCCACCGCCTGCCCGATTTCCAGGGGCATGGCAAAGGGACTGGCCAGGAAGGAGAGGGTTTCATCGGAGGGGGCGCTGGGATCATGCCGCACCGCAATGCGATAACGATCGCGCCAGACCACCTCGACGGTGCGCCCGCCCATGAGCAGGGCCTCGCCGCGAAAGCGGGGCCGGTCGGTGTGGGCCAGGATGCGGCCGCTGTACGCGTCGAGGATGAGAATGTTGCGCGGGCCCGAGCCGATGTTGCTGTAGATTTCGTAGGCGTCGAAGAGCTCGGTCAGTTGCGGGCCGGGCCGCCATTCTCCTAACCGGCCCGGACGCAGATACTCTTCTCGGACGAGGTGATCGAGAATGAGGCGAAGCTCCTGCTCTGGGAAATCGGGCGGGGCCACCCGGCGCAGGTCCGCCAGCCGCAGGGCGCCGGTGGGGCTCTGTTTGAGGATGCTAAACGTCTGCTGCACCAGCACCGAAGGCCGAAAAGGCGCGGCGGGCGGGGAAGATGCGAGATGATCGGGCAACAGCTTATCGGCCCGGGCCAGATCCATCATGGCCCGAAAACGCGCCTCTTCCAGGGGCGCGCGGGCCAGGGCCAGCATGCGGGTGGCGCCGGTGCGGCGACTGCCGCGGCCGATGCGCTGCAAGAAAGAAGTCATGGTGGGCGGCGGGCCCAGCAGCGCCACATCGTCGATGCTGCCGATGTCGATGCCCAACTCCAGGGTGGAGCTGCTGACGCAGATAGCCACAT
>WGCR01000147.1 GCA_015493675.1 Anaerolineae bacterium | reverse complement strand
CCCCTCGTTATGTCTCTTTATTCGGCTTGTTAATGTGCGAAATATAGGCTAAGAGCGACGTCTTCTGCAGCAAGATTCACCAGAACCTGTCAGGTTTGAGTGAAAAAAGGTAACTACTAACGTAACCCTGTTCACTCGACACGGATACGAGAAAACACGGATAAAATCTTTTCTGAATGACTTCGTGTCTTTGTTCCCTTCGTGTCTTCGTGGCAAAAAAGGACGATTGGCGCCAACTACCTTAGCAGTTACATTCATTTTCCTTCAGGAGAAAGTGGCATGAATGATCTCAACGTGAATCCTCCGCAGAATCGCCTCATTGGCGAAATGCCAAAAATCGGCATCAGGCCCACCATCGATGGCCGCAGACGGGGCGTGCGGGAATCATTGGAAGACCAGACCATGAATATGGCCAAATCTGTGGCGAAATTCCTCTCCGAGAATCTGCGCCACCCCAACGGCATGCCCGTGGAATGCGTCATCGCTGATACGACCATCGGCGGCGTGGCCGAAGCGGCTATGGCCGCGGAGAAGTTCGCCCGGGAGGGCGTGGGCGTCTCTCTCACCGTGACGCCATGCTGGTGCTATGGCGCCGAGACCCTGGATCTGGACCCGCACACGCCCAAGGCCATCTGGGGTTTCAATGGCACGGAGCGTCCAGGCGCGGTCTACCTGGCCGCGGCCCTGGCCGGGCACACCCAGAAGGGCCTGCCCGCGTTCAGCATCTATGGCCGGGACGTGCAGGACGCCGGAGATACGACCATCCCGGAGGATGTGCAGGAGAAGCTGCTGCAATTCGCCCGCGCGGGCCTGGCCGTGGCCCGGATGCGGGGCAAATCCTATCTCTCCATCGGCGGCACATCCATGGGCATCGCCGGCTCTACCGTGGATCACAGCTTTTTCGAATCCTATCTGGGCATGCGGGTCGAGCCGGTGGATATGACCGAACTCATCCGCCGCATCGATGAGGGCATCTACGATCAGGAGGAGTTCGGGCGGGCCTTCGCCTGGGTGAAGGAAAACCTCAGAGAGGGCAAGGACTACAATCCACCCGAAAACCAGCGCAGCCGCGAGCAGTTGGAGCAGGAATGGGCCACTTCCATCAAGATGGCGCTGATCACCCGGGATATGATGGTGGGCAATCCCCGCCTGGACGAGCTGGGCTTTGGCGAGGAGGCCCTGGGGCGCAACGCCATCGCCGCGGGCTTCCAGGGGCAGCGCCAGTGGACGGATCATTTCCCCAACGGCGACTTCATGGAGACGCTCCTCAACACCACCTTCGACTGGAACGGCATCCGTCAGCCCTACATGCTGGCCACCGAGAATGATTCTCTGAACGGCGTGACCATGCTGTTCGGGCATCTGCTCACGGGCGGGGCTCAGATTTTCGCGGATGTGCGCACTTACTGGAGTCCAGACTCGGTGGAGCGCGTCACCGGCTATCGGCCCGAGGGCCTGGCCGAAAACGGCTTCCTGCATCTCATCAACTCCGGCTCCGCCGCCCTGGATGGCACGGGCGAGGCCCTGATCGATGGCAAGCCCGCGATGAAACCCTGGTGGGAGGCGACGCCCGAGGACGCCCAAAAGATGCTGGATGCGACCACCTTCCATCCCGCCATCACCGAATACTTCCGGGGCGGCGGCTGGTCCACCCGCTATCGCACCCGCGGGGGCATGCCCGTCACTCTGGCCCGCATCAACATCGTCAAGGGCTTGGGCCCGGCTCTGCAGATTGCGGAGGGCTACACCATCGAGCTGCCCGACGACGTGCACGACATCCTGGATCAGCGCACCAATCCCACCTGGCCCACCACCTGGTTCGTCCCTCGGCTGACGGGCGAGGGCGCGTTCCGGGACGTGTACACGGTGATGTATAACTGGGGCGCAAATCACGGCGCTTTCGCCTACGGTCACATCGGCTCCGATCTCATCACGCTGGCCTCGATGCTGCGCATCCCCGTTTACATGCACAACGTGCCCGAGGAAGATATCTTCCGGCCCAGCGCCTGGAACGCCTTCGGCACTGCCGATCGCGAGGGCGCGGACTTCCGGGCCTGCGCCAACTTCGGGCCGCTGTACGGGCAGTATTGACACCAGATGAGTCGCCCCCGAGGCGCAACTTATCTCTCTTGCCAAGCCGCCGATTTACCGGCGGCTTTCTTTTTGCTTTCGAAATTTATGCTTCTCTTTCGAAGTGGCTTGACATCGAAGATTTGTTCCTGTAAAATAGCTTACGGAAAAACCTGTACCACCTCATTCGCCACAAATCCCCCAATGGGAGCATTTTCGTGAGTTTGACGGCAGTTTTTGACCAGAAACATCATCGTATCACAGGTAAGAGCGCGGGGGATGTATTGTGCCAGAAAATCTGATTTTTTTTCGCATGATTCACCCTAAAGGAGGCGCTATTGAAAGATCCGTCACGATTTCATTCCCACTTCACCCTTTCGCTTCCGCTTTTATGCAATCTCTTCAGGAGAAGAATGATCATGAAGTTACGTACAGGAATTGTTATCGCCGTACTCGTCGTTGTGCTTGCGGTTGTTCTCGCCGCCTGCTCGCAAGCTGCCCCTCAAGTTATCGAGAAGACCGTCGTGGTTACCCAGGTCGTCGAGAAAGAGGTCGAGAAAGAGGTCGTGGCAACGCCCACGCCTGAGGCCAAGCCCTACGAGGGCGTCGAAGTCAACATTGTCACCTTCACGGGCCCGCAGATTGCCGAACCGCTGCAACGCCGCGCCCCTGATTTCGAGGCGATGACCGGCGCCAAGATCAACATCATCACCGTGCCTTTCAGCGATCTCTACACCAAGATCCTGACCGACGCGGCCACAGGCACCAACTCCTTCGACGCCTGGGTCTTCGCGCCTCAGTGGATGGTCGACTACATCCTGCCTGGCTATATGGAGGATCTGACCGATCGCGTCGCCAATGATCCCCAGATCGAATGGGACGACATCGCTCCCTTCTTCCGGGATTTTAGCGCCTCCTATAATGGCAAGATCTACACCATTCCTCTGGACGGCGACTTCCACATGGGGTATTACCGCAGCGATCTGATTGACAGTCCGCCCAAGACATGGGATGAGTATCTGGAGATCGCCAAGAAATTCCAGGGCCAGGATCTGAACGGCGATGGCGATCCCGACTTTGGCTCCTGCGTTTCCATGAAGCGCGGCGCTCAGGCGTATTGGTTCATCCACACCATCGCCGCTCCCTACATCCAGAGCAAGGGCACCAGCCAGGGCGTCTTCTTCAACACCAAGGACATGGAGCCCCTGGTGAACAATGCCGCATTCTCCAAAGCCCTGGACATCTACAATGAAATGAAGGATTATGGCCCGCCCGACAGTCTGAACCTGGATGTGGGCGACACCCGCGCGCTGTTCACCTCTGGTCGCTGCGCCCTCTCCATCGACTGGGGTGACATCGGCACCCTGGCCATCGACCCCGACACCTCTGTCGTCGCAGACAAGACCGGCGCCATGATCGCGCCCGGTTCCACCGAGGTGCTGAATTGGGACACCGGCGAGCTGGTTCCCTGCAGCGAAGGCGACAACTGCCCCTATGCCGTGGACGGCGTCAATCATGCCCCCTACGCGGCCTTTGGCGGCTGGTCTGGCGGCGTCAATGCTGCGGCTGATCCTAAAGTGAAGGATGCGGCCTACGCCTTCTTCTCCTACATGTCTGCGCCCGCCCAATCCAATGAGGATGTGACCATCGGCATCACCGGCTTCAACCCTTACCGCCAGTCCCAGTTCCTCAACCGCGAACTGTGGGTCAAGGCGGGCATGAGCCCCGACTTCGCCTCCAACTATCTCGGTGCCATCGAGGACAGCCTCAACAGCCCCAACATGGTGCTGGACCTGCGCATCCCGCAGAACCAGAAATACCAGCAGGTCATCCTGGATACGGCGGTCTCCCAGTTCATGGCTGGCGAGATCAGCAAGGAAGACGCCATGAAGCAGATCTACGATGGCTGGCAGGAACTCACCGACGAGCTGGGGCGTGACGATCAATTGGCTGCTTACAAAGGCACTTTGGGACAGAAATAAACCACTGAGCCAAAGCGACCGGTTGTCGCAATGAGAATTCACGAGAGGAGACCCGATCTACATGGGGCGGGCCTCCTCTCATCTCTTTCAAGGATAGGGGGCGCTGTTCCGGGCCCTCACTTATTCTGTTGCCCGTCTGAAGGATATCGACATGGAACCAACTCGCCAGGAGACCGCTACTTCGACCTCTGCAACAAACAAACCGAAGCCAACCAGAAAGCGCCCTTTTTCCGGGAAGGAGGGAATGGCCAGCAGCGTGTTCATCTGGCCCGCGTTGCTGGTGGTGCTCTTGCTCTCGATCTTCCCCCTTCTTGTCTCGCTATATCTTTCCTTCTCTCGCTTCAAATTCGTCAAGGGCGGGTTTGAGGTCAAGTGGATCGGTCTGCTGAATTACAAAAAGTTATTATTCGGCAGCGAGAAAACCCATTTTCTGGGCAAGATGGAGCAGCCCACCACGCTGGGGTGGATTATTTTCATCGGCATCACTGTCTTGCTGATTGTGACGTTGATTCATTATTACCGCAGCGACCGGCGCAGCACCGGCGGATTGATTTTTCGGGCTATTGTCTACGCCATTCTGATAGCTTTCGCCTGGCTGTTGGTTATCACCACATTCAGCCAGGGCGGCCGGCCCGGCACGATGGTGGTGACATGGATTTATGTATTCGTCGGGATCGTTATCCAGTACGCCGTCGCCCTGCTGCTGGCGGTCATCCTGACCCAGCAGCTTCCTGGAAGACGTTTTTTCCGAGTCATCTTCCTGCTGCCTATGATGATTACGCCCGTGGGCGTCGCTTATCTCTTCCGTATGTTGACCGACACCGGCAAAGGCCCCTTTGCGCCGTTATGGCAGGCTGCGGGCCTGGGCATGTACTCCTGGGTGAATGATCCCTGGGGCGCGCGCATCGCCATCATCATCGGCGACGCCTGGCAATGGATTCCCTTCATGTTCATCGTGCTGCTGGCAGCCCTGGAAGGCCAGTCGATGGAGCAACGCGAGGCGGCGCTGGTGGACGGCGCCAATCGCTGGCAGATATTCTGGAACATCACCATGCCCCAGATTATCCCCGTCACCATCACCGTCGTGCTCATCCGCATGATTGAGGCTTTCAAGATCGTGGATTTGCCCAACGTGCTCACCAATGGCGGGCCCGGCACCGCCACCGAATCCCTCACCCTGCACGCCTATTTTTCCTGGCGAGCATTGGATCTGGGCGGTTCTGCGGCCATTGCCTACTCACTGCTCATCGTCGTCACCTTCTTTGGCATTGCCTATATCAATATCTTGCGCCGTCGTTTTGTGGAGGAGTAATCGATGTCTGTCAAGAGCAAACTTTTCAAACGCAAGAACATCAATGCCCCTTCACCTATCGCCAAAATCATTTCCTATACCATTCTGGTGATATGGACGTTCGTCGTTCTCTTTCCCCTCTACTGGCTGGCCATCACCTCGCTGAAACATCCTATCGATGTGAACTCAGGGCCTTATTACATCCCCTTTGTCGACTTTCAGCCCTCCCTGTACGCCTGGCAATATGTGTTGTTTGGGGATTTGCAAAATGACACGATCCGGCCCTACATCAACACGGTGATCGTCGCCCTCACCAGCGCCACCCTGGCCCTGATTCTGGGAGCCTCCGCGGCGTATGCGCTCACGCGCTTCCGCTACAATCCCAAGCTGGGGACGATCCTGCTCTTCATTGGGGCCCTGCTGCTGGATGTCGTGCTCACCATGGTTGGCGTTAATTGGGCCATTGCCCTGGCCGTTGCCGTTGCCGTCTTTCTGATTTTGATGCAGGTGCTGGCCAAACGATTCCACCGCTCGCTGGGCAACAATGACATCGCTTTCTGGCTGATCTCTCAGCGCATGCTCCCTCCCGTAGCCGTGGTGATTCCCATTTATATCCTTTTTCAGCGTCTTCATCTGCTAGACACCCGTACTGCGTTGATCGTCACCTATCTGGCCGTCAACCTGCCCATTGTTGTGTGGCTGATGCGCGATTATTTCCAGAGCATCCCCATCGATTTGGAAGAAACCGCGGCCATCGACGGCGCTTCGCGCTACCGCATCTTCTTATCGATTGTCCTGCCGCTGTCTGTGCCCGGTCTGGTGGCGACATTCCTCTTCGTGTTGGTCTTCGCCTGGAATGAGTATCTGCTGGCGCTCTTCCTTTCGGGCGCCAACGCTCAAACCCTGCCGCTGACCATCGCCGCGCAAAACGCCACCCGCGGGCCGCAATGGTGGTACATGTCCGTCCTCATCCTGATTATGATCGCGCCCGTCATCCTCATTGCCATCTTCCTGGAACGTTACATCGCCAAAGGGTTGCTGGTTGGCGCGGTCAAGGGCTAGCTTTTTTAGACCTTCAAGGTCTCGCAGATCTCGAAGGTTTTGTGAAACACCATGACTTCCTACATCCTCGCCCATGATCTGGGCACCACCGGAGATAAGGCCACCCTTTTTGACGAGAATGGCCATGTGGCGGCCAGCGTTTTCGCCGGATATCCTACTGCTTATCCTCGTCCCACCTGGGTGGAGCAGGACCCCGCACACTGGCGCAAGGCGCTTTTCGAGACCACGCGACAATTCCTGGCCCAATCCAGCGTCGGGCCCGAGGACATCGCGGTCGTCAGCTTCAGCGGGCACATGAATGGCGCCTTGCTGGTGGACGACGCGGGCGAGCCCCTGCGCCCGGCCATCATCTGGGCCGACCAGCGCGCCACCCGGGAGGAAGGCGTCATCCGGGAACGGCTGGGCGCGGCGCGCGTGTATCGCATCACCGGCAATCGCATCAGCCCGGCCTACACCGCGGCCAAGCTGCTCTGGATCAAGTCGCACGAGCCGCAGGTTTACGCCCGGGCCCGCCATGTGCTCCAGGCCAAGGATTATGCGGCGTTCCTGTTCAGCGGCGTCATCGCCACCGACCCCTCGGACGCGTCCATGACCCTGCTATTCGATCTGGAAAAAGGGCGCTGGTCGCAGGAGATCATCGCCGCCCTGGAGCTGGACGAGACGTTGCCACCCCAGATTTTGACTTCGGCCACAGTTATCGGCGGGGTGACGAAAGAAGCGGCCCGGGCCACAGGTCTGCTGGCCGGAACGCCCGTGGTCATCGGCGGCGGGGACGGCGCTTGCGCCACCGTGGGCGCGGGCTCGGTGGCTGCGGGCGACGCGTACAACTACATCGGCTCCTCCTCGTGGGTGGCGCTGACCACGCCCGAGCCGGTGCTGGACGCCCGACGCCGCACCTTCAACATCGCTCATCTGGTTCCGGGCGCGAACATCGCGCTGGGGGCCATGCAGGCCGCGGGCGGGGCCTTCGACTGGTTCGAGCAGCTCATGCGCACGCCGGACGCGGATGCTCCCGATTATCGAGGTCTGGATGAAGCCGCGGCGCGGGTTCCCGCGGGCAGCCGGGGGCTGCTCTTCTTGCCCTATCTGCGAGGCGAGCGCAGCCCGCACTGGAATCCCCTGGCCCGGGGCGCGTTCATCGGCCTCACCATGCAGCATGGCCGGGGCGAGATGGCCCGGGCCGTGATGGAGGGCGTGGGCTTCAACCTGCGGGCCATTCTCGACATCCTGCGCAGCCAGGGCCTGACCGTGGACGCCATGCGGATCATCGGCGGCGGCGGCAAAAGCCCGGTGTGGCGGCAAATTCTGGCGGACATCTACGCACTGCCTGTGCAGCGGCTGGCCATCCCCGCCGAAGCCACCGCGCTGGGCGCTGCCATCGCCGGCGGCGTGGGCGTGGGCCTTTTCCCCGATTTCGCCATCGCCCGTAAGATGATCATCGTGGAGGAAAGCGCCGCGCCTGATGCGCAAACTGCCGGGATTTACAACGATCTCTTCGACATCTTCCTGGACGCTTACACATCGCTGGAACCGATTTTTGAACGGCTGAATAAATTTTAGGAGACGTGTTATGATATCGAACTGGCAGGGCGTGACCGACTTCGATCTATCTCCGTGCTATGGTTGGGCCAACTGCATTCATCTGCGCAATAATCAGATCGAGTTGATGATCACCACCGATGTGGGCCCGCGCATCATCCACCTGGGATTCGTGGACGACGAGAACGAATTCGCCACCTGGCCCGACATGCTGGGCAAGACTGGCGGCCAGGAGTGGCGCATCTACGGCGGGCATCGACTGTGGCACGCGCCCGAAGACCCGGTGCGCACCTACTGGCCCGACAACGTCCCGGTGCAGGTCGAGCCCCATGAGGGTCTCGTGCGCTTCATCCAGCCCGTGGAGGAGAGCACAGGCATCGTCAAGGAGATGGACATCGCCCTGCACCCGAACGACGCCCGGGTGCGGATCACCCATCGCCTCATCAATCGCAATCTGTGGGCCGTCACGTTGGCCCCCTGGGCGCTTTCGGTGATGGCTCCGGGCGGCGTGGGCGTCATCCCTCTGCCCCCGCGCGGGGAACATCCCCGAAATTTGCTTCCCACCAGCAGCCTCACCCTGTGGCCTTACACCGACATGGCGGACGGACGCTGGACCTGGGGCGAGAGGTTCATCCTGCTGCGGCAGGAGCCGGGCAACGCCAAACCCCAGAAGATCGGCGCTTTCGTTCCCGATGGCTGGGTGGCCTACCTCCGCCGCGGGCATCTCTTTCTCAAACAATTCAGCGTAGCTGAAAACGCAGCCTATCCGGATATGAACAGCACGGTGGAGCTCTTTGCCAACGGCGATATGCTGGAGGTGGAAACCCTGGGGCCGTTGATGACCATTCAGCCGGGCGCGGCAGCCACACACACCGAATTCTGGCAACTGGCCCGCAATGCGCCCCGGCCCGAAACCGAAGAAGATGTCATCCATCACATTCTCCCTCTCATTCAGGAGTAACTCATGGCTGGTCCGTATGTAATTGGCATTGATTTTGGCACCTTGTCAGGCCGCGCGGTCATCGTTGATGTAACAAACGGCGCAGAACTGGCCACGGCCGTTCATCCCTATGCTCATGGCGTTATCGATGAGAAACTGCCTGATTCCGGCATTCCCCTGGAGCCTGATTGGGCGCTGCAGGACCCCAACGATTACCTGGAAGTCCTCAAGAACGCGGTTCCTCAGGCCCTGGCAGCCAGCGGCGTTTCCCCGGAAGAGGTCATTGGCATCGGGGTTGATTTCACTTCCTGCACCATGCTGCCCGTCACAGCCGATGGAACGCCTCTCTGCAATCTTCCCCAATGGCGCGATCAGCCTCACGCCTGGGTGAAGCTCTGGAAACATCACGCCGCCCAGCCGGAAGCGGATCAAATCAACGCCATTGCCCGTGAGCAGGGATTCGAGGACTTGCTGGCCCGCTATGGCGGCAAGGTGAATTCCGAATGGTTCTTACCCAAAGCCTGGCAGATTCTGGACGAAGCGCCCCAGGTGTATGAAGCGGCGGACCGGATAATCGAGGCGGGGGACTGGATCGTCTGGCAAATGACCGGCGTCGAGACCCGCAACGCCTGCGCCGCCGGCTACAAGGGCATGTGGTCCAAAAAGGATGGGTTCCCGCCCCCGGCGTTCCTC
>WGCR01000146.1 GCA_015493675.1 Anaerolineae bacterium | reverse complement strand
GGATGATGGACGGAAGAAGTGAAAGGATTGTGACCCGACAACACCCTATCACCTTATTCCCCGATTTGTTATTGTTTTTCGTCAGCCTGGTTTTTTTGCTGGAAATGCGGATACTGCCTGACCAAAAACCATTCACCGCGCGGATGCTCTGCGAAGGCGCCGCTGTCTTTTTTGTGGTCATCGGTCTGGTGGATGTCGTGAAGTGGTTCGGCTTCCACGTGATTCTGACGCCTGACTGCGTCGAGATCCAGCGCTTCTGGATTTTCAAAAAGGCTTATTGCGAAAATCCTGCACGGCCGCTGACTATTCACCCTGTGCAGGAAGGTTGGGATGTGTGGATGGACAAAGGCACGCTGGTGATCTATGAGCCGGGCGGCGTGGTTGCCACGCTGGATAATCTCGGCGATTTCAGCCGAATCGCGCATCGATCTTTTTCGCCCATGGAACATTTGCGCTTTGCCTCTGGATATGATGAAATTTGAATGTTGATCCATTCCTGCCCTGTTTTTTATTTTGCAGGATGTCTCACGATTTCATCGACATCGGGTTACAGGCATATAATAAAAGATAATAGCGGTGGGAGGCCGTTTCTGCCATGAGCTACAATCGAACTATCTACAAAGCACGCCCCTCCTGGTGGAATTATGTCTGGCTTTTTGCTTTCGGATGGCTGATTTTTCCCATCTTCATCGCCATCTGGCAGCGATACGCGCTGTTACTGCGCGTCACCAATCGGCAGGTTATTCTGGAAACGGGCATCCTGGATAAAGATTTCCGCGAGATTTTCATTGCCGATATCCGAACGGTTGATGTCGAACAACGGTTTTATCAGCGACTGCTGGGCTACGGCACTATCAAATTTGCATCGGCTGGCACGGATCGTTATGAGTTAGCCGCCAAAGGCATCTGCCGGCCCCACCACGTCAAAAATATCGTGAATTCCATACGCCTGAATCGGCCCCGCACAAGTGATTGAGGGACCATTTCACAGGCTGCAAGCACGCAAGCTTTTGCAGTTTTCGATCGAGATACGTCGTCACTACAGGCTTTTTTGGATAGTGACCTGTATATCGTAGAAAGTGGGGCTGCCCCCCATATCAGTTTCATCCTGAGAAGTGAGCCAGTTGACGTTGCGACCGTCGGGGCTGAGTTTGGCCCACCAGATGGTAGAGGCCAGAAGCACGCCCGGTATCACATCGGCAGTCACCCGCGCGGTGAGCTGCACCCGCCCGTTTTCATTTTCCAGGAAGACCGCGTCCTCGTGGGCCACGCCCTGGCTCGCAGCATCATCGGGATGAATCCACACGAGGGGCTCCTCTTCGCGACCGCGGAAGCGTTCCAGGTTTGCGAAGGTGGTGTTGAGAAAGTTGTGAGCGGGAGGGGAGATGAGGATTAATGATTGATGATTGATGATTAAAGGAGGAGATGCGTCTTGGCCCGAGGACGTTGCCTGCTTTCCTTTTCGATCATCGATCTTTAATCCTTGATCATTGATCTTTAATCTTTGATCTTCATTCATCCAATTGGGCGGCGTCCATGCGGGGAGAGGCGGGTAGCCATCATCGGCCATTTGCCGGCTGTAGAGCTGGCATTTCCCGTCGGGCGTGGGAAAGCCGTCGGCGAAGGGGAGATAAGGGTCGGGCAGATTCAGGCGTACGAAGCCTTTTTCCAGCAGGCGCTGCCAGGTGACGCCCGCCATGGTGGGATGGGTTTGCGCCGCGATGACTTCCTGCAGGATGCTGACGTCGTCTTGCTCGAAGGCGTCGTCATCGAAACCCAGACCGCGGGCCAGCCGCCGGAAAATCTCGCTGTTGGGCAGACTATCGCCCACCGGAGCAATGGCGGGCCGGTTCAGGGCCAGATAAAGATGCCCGTAGGGTTTGAGAATATCCCAATGCTCAAGCTGCGTGGTGGCGGGCAGCAGATAGTCCGCATAATCTGCGGTGTCGGTCTGGAAATGTTCGAGCACCACGGTGAGCAGGTCTTCCCGGGCCAGGCCCGCCCGCACCGCAGCCTGATCCGGCGCCACCGCGGCCGGGTTACTGTTGTAGACAATGAGGGCCTGCACGGGCGGGCCTGCCTCATCAGGCGCGAGGCCGCCGTCCACGGGCCTGGGCGCATAATGCGCGCGGGCGCGACGCCCGGAATCCAGGCTGAGCGCGTCCCCCAGGCGGATCATGTTCAAGGTGCGGGGCTGACGAGCGCCCAGCAGATCGGGTCGTTTGAGCATGGTTTTATCCAGATGGAAAGCGCCGCTGCCGCTGAGAAGCACGCCGCCGCCCCGATAGCGCCAATGCCCTGTCAGCGCCGGCAGGGTGGCAATGTTGCGCACGGCCATGCCGCCCGCGGCGTGACGTTGCAGTCCATAGTTGATGCGTACGGCTGCGGGTTTGGCGTCGGCATAGCGCCGGGCCAGACGCACGATGCGCGTTGCGGGGATGCCGGTGATCTTCTCGGCCCAGGCGGGCGCGAATTCCCGCACCCATTGCGCCAAAGCCTCGAATCCCGTGGTATGCGCCCGCACATAATCATGATCCACCAGGTCTTCGCTGATGATCACGTGCATCATGGCCAGGGCCAGAGCGCCGTCCGTGCCGGGACGAATGGGGATCCATTCATCTGCGGCGCGGGCAGTGCGGGTGCGGGCCGGATCGATGACGATGACCGGCGCGCCCTGTTTACGAGCCTGCTGGATAAACGGCCACAAGTGCATGTTGCTGGTAAGCGTGTTATTGCCCCAGATAAGAACAAGCCGGGCGTGAGCGAAATCCTCGGGCGCAGGGCCCATGACCCGGCCTGTGACATACTGAAAGCCCTCGAAGCCCGCCTCGGAGCAGATGGTGCGGGCCAGGCGCGTGGCCCCCAGGCGGTTGAAGAAGCGGGAGGACATCCCCCCTCCCTGGAGGATGCCCATTGTGCCGGCATAGGAGAAAGGCATAATCGCTTCTGGCCCGTAGCGGGCGACGATCCCGCCCAGACGGGCGCTGATCTCGCGGATAGCCTGCTCCCAGCCGATGGGCTGAAACCGGCCCGCGCCCTTGGGCCCGACCCGCTTTAGAGGCGTGGTCAAGCGATCGGGATGGTAGGTGCGTTCCAGATAGTGATCCACTTTGCCACACAGACGCCCCTGGGTGACAGGATGATCGGGGCGGCCCTGGATACGGGTAGCGCGTCCACTGGCTTCATCAACAGTTACTTGCCAGGCGCAGGTGTCGGGGCAATCGTGGGGGCAGACGCCGGTAATAAGCATAAACAATACTGGTAGGGTGAGTGAACAGTGAAAATCGAAAAAGTGGCAGTTGCAGAACTGCAAGACGTCATTTGAAAGGCCTATCTGTCCTGCTGGCAGAATTGTCGCGCCGTCTCGGCCAGCACCGTCGCCAGATCGACCACCGACGCCAACTCCACCCACTCGACGGCGCTGTGCAGGCCGCCGCCCGTCGGGCCCAGGATCACGGTGTCGATGCCCGCTTCCGTCAACAGAGCCGCGTCGGTCCAGAAAGGCATGCCCACGTGAGGGTAACGGACGCCCAGCCGCCGGGCCAGCGCCCCATCCACTACTTGCACGATGGGCGCATTCTCATCCACCAGAAAAGGCGCCCGCGCCACCATCACGCTCAATTCGGCCCGAAAAGTGGGGTCATCTGCGCTGAGATCAGCGATGATGGTCTGCAACTCGGCGGTGTTTTGGGCCTCGGTCTCGCCCGGGGCGATGCGGCGCTCTACGTTCAGAACGCAATGGTCGGCATAAATGCTCATCTCGCGGCCGCCGTGGATGAGGGGGGCGTGCAGCGAGGGCGGGCCGGTGAGGGGATGCCCGGGACGCCGCCGCAATGCTTGTTCCAGCTTGTCCAGCCGGGCCAGAAAACGGCCCATGTGCATATTGGCGTCGATGCCATCCTGATAGCGGCTGCCATGGGCGGCGCGGCCAAAGGTCTCCACCTGATACCAGATCATGCCGCGATGGGCGCGGCAGAGGCGCATGTCGGTGGGTTCGGTGACGATGGCGGCATCGGCGGTAACCTGCCCGATCAGCGCTTCTGTCCCCATGCTGAGATATTCCTCATCCGCCACCGCCGCGACGATCAGATCGCCTGCCAGCGTGACGCCGCTATCCACCAGGGCCTTGACCGCGGCCAGGATGGCGGCCAGACTGCCCTTCATGTCCTGCGTCCCGCGGCCATACATCTTGCCATCTTTGATCTCAGCGGCAAAGGGATCAATGGTCATGCCCTCGACGCCCACGGTGTCCATGTGGGCATTGAGCAGCAATGAGCGCCCGCCGCCACTGCCTGGCAGCACGCCCACGACATTCACCCGGCCCGGCGCCAGCTCGTAGGTGGTCACTTGCAGGCCCAGGTCAGACAAAGCATCTGCAACATATTCGCCAGCTTCGGCCTCGCCCGGGCCTTCGGGCGAGAGGGAGGGATTGATAGAGTTGATGTGAATCAAATCAGCGAGTGTTCGGGTGAGATAATTCTCATCCACCATAAAGGTCGGATCAGACATGGCCGGGATTCCTGAAAAAGATGAAAAAGGTGTCTGTGCATGATAAAACATCTGCGGCGCTGTGGAAAAAGTGACGGATCATCATGCAAGGAATGGCGCGTTCATGGTAAACTAGAGGCATGACATCTATCACACTCATCGCCACCACCGCTTTCGGCCTGGAAAGCGTCGTC
>WGCR01000145.1 GCA_015493675.1 Anaerolineae bacterium | reverse complement strand
GGGTGATGGTGGGCGTGAGAGTGGGCGTGGCTGTGGCTGTGGGCGTGGGCGTGGGCGTACGGGTCGGCGTGGGCGTCGGCGTGGCCGTTGCCATGGCCACAAGCAATGCATCGCGCAGTCTCAGCGCCTCTTTTTGATTATCACAGGCGGGCGTAATGGCCAGGGCGCGATTAACAAACCGCAAGGCGCTGTAATACTTCTCCCGCCGCATATCTTCCTTGGCCAGCGCGATATAAGCCTGATAAAGCAAACAGGCTGCGCGTCCGCCAGCATATTCCGGTTTTACTTCGTAAATGCTTTCAAGATTCCCGGCTGCCTGCTCCCAGTCCTGACGCTGAATAGCCAGCAGCGCCGTCAGATAAAGGTTGGCTAACCGCCGATTTTGAGCTGCGCGTTGGTTGTCGGGATGAATTGTAAGAGCAGCGTTGAAATGCTGAAGCGCCCGCCGCACGTTGTCCACATCATCGCCATGTTCTTCAATGAGCCGCTCACCTTCCTCCAGATAGCTGATAAACAGTGACTCTTTCAGAGCATCGGTGCGAAAAGTGTCATCCTTGGTCTGGATGGATTCGAATAGCGAGATCGCTTCAGCCCAGCGGTTGGCATTATAGGCTGCGACTGCCTGGCTGAAGAGGGTGTCCAACTCCTGCTGACGGGTGACGTAATCCAACAACTGACTGGCATTCTCATAGGCAGGATATTGGGCCACAATGGCTTCCAGATTCGCCCGCGCGGTATCCCAGTCCTCGCTATCAATGGCCTCCTGAGCTGTTTTGTACTTTTCTGCCATCTCTCTGAGCTGACGCGCCTGTTTGAGGCCAGCCTGCGCTGCGATATCATTGGGGTCCCGGTTGAGGATACTCTCGAACGCAGCAATGGCGCCGTCGTAGTTGCCGATAGCCAGTTGCGATTGGCCTTCGTTGTAAAGTTCGACCAGGCCCGGATCAGGTTGGCGGCCCGGAAAGCCAAACAATCTGTCGCCAGCCACCAGAAAAACAACGACTGCCGCGGTCACCAGGATAATCAGCGAGATGACCCAGGGCAGCCAACGCAGGCGCGTGGCTGTGGCGGCGCTGGCCGGATTTTGCGGCTGCTCCGGAGTCATCTCCTCCAGTTCGATGAACCAGGTGATTTCATCAAGCAGAGCCGCTATGCCGGGGCGTTGCGGCTGCAATTCCTGCAAACGCGAAAAAGCCGCCAGCGCCTGCCGCCACTGTCGTTGTTGATAATATGCCATTCCTTCAGCATAGAGGTTTTCTGCAACCTCTGCTTCGGAGAGCATTCCCGCCGCTTCGGCGTCGAAGGTGAATTCCTCATCGTCGTCCAATGGTTGGCTGTTGAGCGGCTCGGGATTGTTGGAAGCTGTCGTTGTCATAGGAAAAGAAGTTGTCGGGCGTTCGTCAACGAATGCTGGCGGTGGAAGATGAAGAACCGTTGTGCAGCACGGGCGTTTCTTCCGACGCAGCGGTCTGAGAGTTGACGCCGCCACCGGTCAGTTGAGGCAGGAATAGCTGATACGGCTCCCAGACGCGGATGTCTGTCACCTGCGTCCATGTATTCAGCCATCCGTCATTGCGATTCCAGTTTTCGATACTGATGGCGACGGTTTCATCGATTATGTTGCGGGGAATGGGGATAAACGCCAATCTCCATCCCAGGTCGGCAAGCTCTTTGCCTTCGTGTTGCAGCCACTGATCATAAGGCTGCCCTTTTCTGAAAATCAGTTGATGCGTGTCGCCGAGGACCAGTTGTACATCCAGGGTGTCATAGATTTTTTGGAAACGATCGCTGTATTCAGCGTCATAGGTGCGGATGCGGTACCAGAAGGTGAGCGTAGGGCGATCCAGCACTGACGGTCCCGGGATGCGAATAGTCTGGGTGATAGCGGCCGCGCCAACGGGCACTGCGCCGGGCACAGAGAAATTGTTGCTGGGGCCATAGTCGGGCGTGCCCAGTTGAGCAACAGTCACCGGGGCGTCATCGTATGGGCCCGGCGCCGAGATGACGCTCTGCGCCAGAGCGCCGCCATGACGCCACAATCCAAAATCACCGGTAGCGAAATCGCCATCCTGAAGCCGATCGATATACACGCCCCAAGGCATTTCCACCCAATCGGACAGATTGCCGGCGTTGTCATGGGCGCGTATCCGGAAGAAGTAGCGGTGTCCATAGTTGCCGTAGTAACGCCGCGAGGTGGCGGGAGAATGGGGCGATCCCCAGGTCACCCAGGCGCCATTGTGACCATCTTTGGATTGCAGATCGAAACCGCTTAATCCGCTGCCATGACTCTGATCGCTTCCCTTCCAGGAAACAAGGAAATTGGTCTGGCGCTGATAGCGGCTGATAAATAAAAATTCAGGTGTCGGCGCATTGACATCAATTTTGAGAAAGGCGTGTTGGATCGGTTCTTGATTGCCGGCAACATCAACAGCCTGATAGGCCAAATCGAAATGACCGGTGCTGTTGACTTCGATGACCGCTTCATGCTCAGCATAGACCCATTCCCCGTCATTCAGACGATACCGGACGCCCGCGGGTCCGGAACCATCGTCGCGTGGGGTGATAAGCGCCTTGACGGGCGAAATATACCAACCATCGGCTCCCAATACACCTTCTGTGATGGAGAATTCAGAGCTGGGCGGCGTCACATCATAGAGCAGCGCATCTTTTCGCAGGACCCGCGAAGCGATGTCCATATTGCCCGCCGCATCCTCAAGCCACAGATAAACATCCCACGCACCTTCGCCAGGAACAGAAATGCCGGGGGCGACGCCTGTGGGCGGGATGCGGATACCGTCCTGCGGACTGCTGGGGGGCGCTCCGATGGTGTAGTAGGCGGCGCCAATGCCTGAAATATCCTGAGGATTGTCCCATGTGAGGGTGAAAGTGTTGGTGAGGGTCCAATCATTGGGTTGCACGGCAAGATTTAGAGGGCTGCCGGGGGCCTCATAATCTATGCGGATTGTGGACAGACGCGTATCTTCCTGATTGCCAGCTTGGTCAAAACTGTAATAGTGAATCACGTGTTTATCTTGCTGATCCAGATAGAGGGATGTCTCCGAGATCGGCTCGCTGCCATTGACGCTAACCATGGTAAATGCCGGACCGGAAAGCATATCGGTGGGCTGGAATGTGACAGTCACAGGCGATGTGTACCATCCGTTCTTGCCAACATCGCCCTGAATGGCGAGCTGCGTGATGGGGGGCGTCGCATCATATTTCAGGCTCAGTGCATTTTCCCAGACGCCATGGTTGCCATGATCGACATTCCCTGCATTATCCTGAAGCCAGACATAGGCTTTGTAGGCGCCCTCTCCGGGAACCTGGACATGAGAAAGCGTGCTGTTGGCGCCAGGATGCCATTTACCGTTGGTGGGAGAGAGAGGAGGCTCGCCCACTTTGACATAGGCCCCGGCGATGCCGCTGAGATCGGTCGGCAAGGCAAAAAGCAAATCAAAATCATTGACATTGGTCCATTCATGCGGCCGTACATCCAGTGGTCGCGGGGAGCGAGGAGCAATGGTGTCGATATGGATGCCGCCGGGAATGCTGGCCACAGCTTCAGCATGTCCCAACAGATCTACTGAATAAAAGTCGATGTCATAATTGTTACTGTCAGTCAACAAAAAGGTCTCCCCTGTCTGCCAGGCGCCGCCATTGATGCGATAATACGTCTTGTCTACGCCTATGCCGTCATCTGTGGGCACCAGGGTGATGGTGACGGGCTTTTTGTACCAGCCGTTGACCGGCTTTGCAGGAGAAAGCACGGCATAGGAGGTGACGGGAGGAGCCTGGTCGATCCAGATATCCTCGTTTTGGACAGTTTCGGTGTTGCCGGCTATATCGGTGCTGTAATAGCTGAAGACGTGCTTGCCGTCCGTATTCAGTACTGCCGTGTCCTGCTGTTGCCACGAACCGCCATCCGTCCGCCACTGAGTCGTATCGACGCCCGAGGTGGCGTCTTGCGCTTGCAGCGTGATGGTGACAGGCGCTTCATACCATCCCTGAGCGCCGGGAGCGCCGTCGATTATACGGGTCGTCGTTGGCGCCAGTGTGTCTAGCTTGAGTTCCTGCGATGGCGTCTCTGCGCTGTTTCCGGCCAGGTCTGTGGTGCGGGCAATGAGGGGGTGAACGCCATCTTCGTCGATATTGAGAGAGCGCCCCGCCTGCCATCCTTGATTATCCAGGTCATAAAGCACTTCATCAATGCCCGACTGGTCATCTGACGCCATAATTGTGACGTAAATCGTGCCGGTAAACCAATTGT
>WGCR01000144.1 GCA_015493675.1 Anaerolineae bacterium | reverse complement strand
CAGCAGCTTCGGACGCTGTTCGGCCGCGGCATTGTATTCGCTGCTGTAGACGAGAAGCTGCAGGCTGCCATTGACGCCCTTGAGGAGCACCCCATAGTTCTGATCTGGATGCTCTCCCCAATAGGCGATGGCGTCGCTGATGTTCCAGGTCAGCCAGTCGTTATGGAAGCCGATGGGAATGGCGACTGTATCCAGCGGAGTGGGATCGTAGTCCACGCCCGCTTTCAGAGCGCCGCCTTCAGCCCACGGCGTGACCGCGTCGGCCATGAGCCAGGTGGCGGTTGACTCATCCCAGGGGCGCAGCAGGCGATAGGCCGCCACCTGGAAGCCTTCGCGAGCCCCGGTGGATGGCGCGTACATGGCCAGTGTCGCATCCTGAATAATGGCCTTTTCGGGCAGGAGTGAGAAGTCGAACTGAATCAGGGTGTTGGCGTAGGGACGGCCGGTGGTGTAGATGGTCTTGATGATGTCGTCGTTTCCGTGCACGATGTTGCCCGGCTCATTGTCCCAGATGCTCAGGTAGGTGTCTGCGGTTCCATCGTACTCATTGAGGCCGTTTTGCAGGGTCAGGGTGTTGCCCAGCAGGCGAATGGCGCCCCAGGTGGCGGGCGTCCCCGTCAGGCTGCGTCCTTCCAGCAGCAGGCTGTGGGAAAAACCGGGGCCGTCGCTGTCATCCAGCGCCAGATTCATGCCTACGGCGTCATCTTGTGTCAGGGCGTTGCGTCCAAGCTGGCTGGCGGGAATGCCCAGTTCGAGCTGCCAGCCCGCGCCTGTGCGGCTGACGGCATGGGCGATGGCCGCGTTAGCTTCGGGCGACCCCGCGTCGAAGTCGCCATTGGCGGCGATGAAGATGAGGAGATCATCGGCGTTGCCGATATCCCAGTCATCGTCATTCAATCCGTCCAGAGCCAGGCGCACCGCGTCGTCCGGGCTGACGACGTCATCCTGGATTTGGGCCATGATGTAGAGGGTGTCACCGCGCCAGCGGCTGTAAAAGTCGCCCGAGAGCTGTTCGGGCGTGGGATAAGGCTCGTCGCCCAGCACCGTGCTGGCGTTGTCCGCGTCCAGATGCAGCCCGCCGCCGTAGTGCCAGTCGAAAATCTCGCCATCTACGGTGATGGGGGTGGATTGGGTGAAGCTGGACAGATCGCGTCCCGGCCCGCGAAAACGCAATATCTCGCCGCGGTAAGTCGTGGCGTAGCCGATTTTATCTTTGTAGAAGTCGATGGCTGTGATGAGGCTCGTTGTAGGGACCTCAACCTTCCGCCAGATGACTCCGCCATTTTCGGTGTAAAGCAGCGTTCCCTCGGCGCCACCCACCCAGCCATGGCGGTCGTCCAGCATGGTGATGGTGTAGAGCTGCGGCGTGTCGGCGGGGAGAATCTGCTGCTGGCCCGGGTCTTGATTTCCCACAGCGTAGAAGATGACGCCCGAGTTGGCCGGGCATTCTTCATTCACCAGCGGTCCCTGACATCCCACCAGCCAGCCCATATCCAGCCCGCCATCCTTGTCCACGTCCAGGGTGTCGACGCCGAAGAAGTAGATGGCGTTTTGTTCGTTGTAGGGCATGAATCGCTGCCACTGCTTGCCGGCGCTCGTGGTGTAGCGATGCCCCAGGTTGCGTTGCGCTGTCCATCCTTCGTAGAGGCTGGCCATGGCGATGTCGACGTTGGCGGTGTTGCCGACGACGGCGCTTTTTTGCCAGGTGACGCCGCCATCGGTGGTGTAGAACATGTCGGGGTTGGCCGCGGCGTGGCCGTTTTGCTCATCCAGCATCTCGATGTCATACATCCAGGGCCAGTTGCTATGATTGCTGGTGGGCTGAAACGCCCAGCTTTGCCCGCCATCGTGGGTGACATAAACAAAACCCGGGTTCTTTGTCACCTGTCCGACAATCCAGCAGCTATCGACCGTGGGGCACGAGATGGCGGCGATGCGGGGAGGATAGGGGTATTTGCTCTGGAAGTGTTGCCAGGACCAGGTTTCGCCGCCGTCGATGGTTTTGCCGATGGCGCCTTCGAAGCCCGCCACATAGGCGACATCTTTATCGGGCGTCGCAACCTCTTGCAGAACGGGCTGCGCACCATAATCGCCCGCCACCGGGACGAATGTGACGCCGTCCGCGCTGCGGTTGATGAACCAGGCCCGGGCCGATCCGCTCTTGATGGTTCCTGCGGCCCAAACGTCCTCTTCGCCATGACTGATGACGGCGGTTACATCCCGTTCATCCTGGGCAATGGACGCGCGTTTGATCCAGCTCACGCCATCCTGGCTGGTGGCAATGACGCCGCGGGCGCCGCCAAACACGCCGAAATCATTTTCGAGATGGATGCTGAAAATATCGACGCCCACGCCCGAGTCGATCTCCTGCCAGGTCTGTCCGCCATCCGTTGTCTTGCGGATGTAACCGGCCTGACCGGCGATCCAGCCGGTGTCAGCGTCGGTGAAAGTCAGGGCGTTGATGCGGGCCCAGCCGGGAAAGGTGTTGGAGATCGGCGTCCATGCGGTCCCGCCATCAGTTGTTTTCAGCAGCAAGCCTTTCTCTCCGGCTGCGTAGCCGGTGCTGGCATCCAGGAATTGCACGGCGTGCAGGGGATTGGGCGTGTTGCTGGTCTGGCCGCGCCAGGTCTGACCGCCATCGGCGCTGTGCAGAATGACGCCGCCGGCGCCCACGGCCCAGGCCTGTCCATCTGCCAGCAGGGAGATGTCGTTGAGGGTGGCGCTGGTGGGCGTGTCGATGAGCTGCCAGGTGAGTCCGGCGTTGGCGCTGCGATAGATTGCGCCGCCAGCGCCCACGGCCAGAGCCAGGTTGTCGTTGGCGCTGACGCCGTGCAGATCATGCCCGCCCGCCAGGAGCTCCTGATGCCAGCTCTGGCCGCGGTTGGCGGTTTTCAATATCATGCCATCCTCGCCTACGGCGAAGCAGAGGTCGGGCGTGGCGCAATCGAAGTCATAGAGCGCTCCCGATCCGCGCCATATCCGATCCCACTGGCCGCCGCCGATGGGGGCCGCGGGGGCGTCAGGCGCGAGCGAGGCGGTTGGATTGGAGGCTGCCTGGGTAACGGGGAGTATCAGCAGCAATGTGAGGAGAAAAGCGAGTGGGGAAAGGAAAAGCAGCTTTTTTTTCATGAAGACCTT